>NZ_LBJU01000111.1:0-129334 GCF_028128835.1 Bradyrhizobium sp. CCBAU 65884
GGCGGTGTGGGCGCGGCGGAGGCCGGAGAGGCCTCGGGCCAGCGCGCGGTCACAGCCGGCTGCTGCGCGTTGGTCGCAGGCGCGCCGCTTGGCGGCTGCTGGGCGACCGGCGGCGCATTGGTTGCAGCGGGCGCGGGCGCGCTCATGTTCGGCGTGCCTGGTGCGGCACTCGTCTGCGGAGCGGTGTATTCGGCGCGCGCGTTCTGCATCGCTTGCGGCACGGCCGAATCCGCCTCGGGCGTGTCGGTCGTCGCCTGCGCGGTCTGGGAGGATTTGCCGCCTGCGGCGCGCAGATACCAGCATTGCCGCTTGGTCGTGCGGTCGAGACGATAGTACCAGTGTTGCCCCTGCGGCGCGGCGCCCTTCGGCGAGGCGAGGCAGTCGGCGGCCGCGTTGGCTGTGCTCGATGGCGCCGGCGCGTTCTGCGACACGGCGGCCAGTGGCGCGCCGGCAATGATGCTGCCGACTAGCGCGGATACGAATTTTGCGGTGCGGTTGCCCATCCTGGTCTCCCGGTTACGCATGACGCAACTCTTAACCAGCCCTTTGTCATCAAAGACTTGGGTGGCAATGAGCCGCAAATCCGGAGAGGATGTGGCTTGAATTGGGCTTGCGGCGCGTTCGTTCCGCCGCGAGATCAGGCATTTCCTTGCGCGTTACTGCTTCGCCGAGCTCCAGGTTCCGCCGCAGCCATCGGAGCGCCGCCAGGTTCCGGAACCGCTGCGAGCGCCGAGACGGCCGGAGCCTGTGAAGGTCACGCCGTCGCCTTGACCGACCGTGCTGACCGAGCCGCTCGGGCTGACGGTGCCAGTGACACCCTGGCCGATGACCTTGCCCGAGGAGACGACGACCGCACCGGACGTGGTGCCGCCGCAGCCGACACTGGTGACCACCCAGGCGCCGTCAAACCCGCCACCTCCGCCACCGCCGCGCGCCGCGAGGCGTGGTTCCACGAGATGCCCCATTTGCTGTTGTCCGGGCCGTAGACGATCAAGCCCCAGGGCTTGAGATCCTCCATCTTGCGCATGCGCAGCAACAGGCCCTCGGTCGGCTCTCCATTCGGCGCCATCGAAATCCGCTGCTGGAGCTTTGTGATCGCGCGAGCGAGTCCGTCGGGGGTATCAGGGTCGAAATTGAGCTCGTCCGCAGTGCCGACAAGCAAGGCCAGTGTCGCCAGCCCCAAAACGCGATTGAAAATCCTCGCGCGCATCAAAATTCCCCAAAATAATGGCGCCACTCTACCAGCCCGGCGCGCGCGAAAAGTGGTGCGAGAGACGGTGGTACCCACACACGTGTCCCGGACGCGCTGCAGCGTTCTTACGCTGCTGCGCAGAGCCGGGACCCAGCGCTGCCCGCGCGCCGCTGCGACATGGGCCCCGGCTCTGCAGCGCACCGCTAAGGGGCGCTGCGCTGCGTCCGGGGCACGAGAGCCGAGGAGGCTGAGGCGCTCGCAATAACGGAGTATGAGGTTGCAGCCCGCTCCAAGTGACGCTGTCTGCGATGACACCGAGTATGTGGTGCAGACACGCCTTCGCGCTCTCGCGGCGCGTTTCGCCCGAGGCTTGCTGTCGTTCGCGCTCCTTGAAGACCAAAGGGCGCAGGGAAGGCTGGGCGCCGGCGGCACCCGCAAGTCCGTGCGCGACGAAGATGCACACGGGGTGGACCACAGGTGATGCCGGTCGCCCGGCCTTCCCTGCGCGGCTGGTTTTAACGGTGTCCTTCGTGCTCTCCCCGGGGAGCGATGCACTATTGCCCCCGTCGCCTTGCGGATGATCGATGCGCGTGCCCGGTCGGGCCGCCGCATCACCGCAAGCCTTGACGCACAGACCCCGGGCGTCAGGACCACACGACTTCTCCGTCCGCGGACGATCCCGCCGAAATACCCGGAAGGCTTGCGTGTGCTCGCCCCCAGGCATCGACGAAACCGCTGTGACCGCGCCGTGTCGTATCGCGTCGCCTGAGGACTCACGGTTGCCCGCCCTGTCATCATGCTGAGCCGCGCCGGCGCTACCGCGTCCACCGCCACCCGGCCCGCATCTCGTGACGATCGCGAAGCGCCCCTTTGGCAGGGGCCGGGATGGGCGAGGATATGCCATAAATCCGAAATTCGGGAAAGTGGAATATTTTTACGCCAAGGGCTTGACCGGGTGTTTTGCCCGACGCCTCTCGGGAGCCGCCGTCAGTTCTGCTTGCCGTTCTGCATGGCGCAAACGGCCCATCGCCACGAATGACCCAAGCGGCCCGGCGGATGTGCTCGCTTAGTCGGCGCTCTTCCCAGGAAGGTTCACGCGATTCCGGAAAATTTCGCGGCTCCTCAGGGCTCGTGTGCAGTCATAGGATTGGATCATCCGCGCGAAGATGCTTCAATTCCAATTCCATTCATTCCGGTCTCGTACGTTGGCGGCAGAAGCGCATCTGCTCGTCAAGGCGGGGCCGTAGCCGCCAATAAAAGCGCATGGGGGGCCGTCATGTCCGTGTTGTCACGCCGCGATTTCCTGGCATTGTCGACGTCAGCCGCAGTTGTCGGTCTCGCCGCGCCCGCCGGCGCCGCGATGGGGCCGAACGACAAGTACGATCTGGTGATCCGGGGCGGCGAGGTGCTCGACCCCAGCCAGTCGCTGCGCGCCAGACGCGATATCGGCATCCGCTGGGGCGTGATCGAAACGGTACAGGAGGCGATCCCGGCCGAGCGCGCGCTGAAGAGCATCGACGCGTCAGGCAAGCTCGTGATGCCCGGTCTCATCGATCTGCATAGTCACGTCTACCCCTACGGCTCGGCAATCGGTATTCCCGCCGACGAGCTGGTGCAATTCCAGGCCACGACAACCGTCGTGTCCGCGGGCGACGCCGGGGTCAACAATCTGGCGGCGCTGCGCCGGTTCATCGTGGCCCAGACGCGGGCGCGGATGTATGCCTTCGTCCATATCGCCAATAACGGCCTGTCGGCGTTCCCGGTCGCGGAGCTGTACAATATCGACGTCGCCCAGACCGAAGCCTGCGCGATGGCGCTCGCCGAGAACGCTGATTTCCTGCTCGGGGTCAAAGTGCGGATGTCGGAGAACGTGATCTACAAGCATGGGCTCGAGCCGCTGAAGCGCGGCATCCAGGCTTGCGAGATGTGCGGCTGGCCGGCGAAGATGATGGTGCATATCGGCGGCGTCGAGTCCAAGGAGCTGATGTCGCAGATCCTCGACCTGCTCCGCCCGGGCGACGTGCTGACCCATGCCTATTCGGGCGCACCGAACATGTCCAACGTCTTCACCAATATCGTGCAAGAGGGCAAGCTGCTGCCCGCGGCCCTGGCGGCCAAGCAGCGTGGCGTCATGTTCGACGTCGGTCACGGCGGCGGCAGCTTCGATTTCACCGTGGCGGAAGTGGCGATCCCCGGTGGGTGCACTCCGGACACGATCTCCTCCGATATCCATGTCTTCTCCGGCAACTCGCCGGGCATCCCGTTCCTGCCCAACGTGATGAGCAAGTTCATGACGCTGGGCTTCACGCTGGAGCAGGTGGTCGCGATGGCCACCACGGCTCCGGCGAAGATCATCAATCGCGCGCCGAAGATCGGCACCCTGCAAGTCGGAGCGCCCGGCGACGTCGCCATCATGGAGCTGGTGGAGGGGCCGGTCAGCTTCCTCGACACCCGCAACAACAAGAGAGACGGCAAGGCCCAGCTCAAGCCGGTCCAGACTGTCATCAACGGCGTGCCGTTCGGCCGGCCTTATCAGGCGCCGTTCGCGGTGCGATAGAGAGCCGGCCGGTCTCAGCTGTTGTGGGGACCCGCATGAACCAGTGCGACGCGCGAGTTATCCAGGCTGCATCGAGGCTGCAGCCCGCAGGGTGGGGTGAGCCCTGCTCCTGATCGAGCCCGTTCGCCTGGAAACTTCTCACCCCCGCCGTCGTTGAATCGTGGCTGAGGACAGGCCATGCCGATCAAGGACCAGATCAAGAATCTCGCCAAGAAGCTTGTGGAGGAGCATCCCGATGCGGCAACGCTGCGGGCGCTGGTGCGGGCCCGGAAGCCGGCAGCCATCCGTTTTCGCGACGATGGCATCGTGCCGAACAATCCGAGTTTTCCGGTGTTGCTCTATCGCGGCGCGGTGAATCTGAAGTCCAGGCGCTTTCCCCCCGAGGTCATCATCGACACGCTGTTCGATACAAACGGCTGGGGCCGGTCGTGGCGGGACACCGTGTATGACTTCGTCCATTATCATTCGCAGATCCACGAAGTGATGGGCGTGGCGCGCGGCACCGCCAGGGTCGAGTGCGGCGGGATCAAGGGGCGCATCCTCCGCGTGAAAGCCGGCGACGTTCTGGTGTTGCCCGCCGGCACCGGACACCGGTTGATCGAATCCAGCCGGGACTTCGGGGTCGTCGGAGCGTATCCGCAGGGCGGGACGTACGACGAGTGCACCGACATGCGAGAGCGTCCCGATGCCGTCAAGCGCATTGCCAAGGTCCGCAAGCCGAAGTCGGATCCTGTCCTCGGCCGCGGCGGTCCGCTGCTCACATCATGGCGGACCGCGCGGTCGCGTTCGTGACGCGAGGGGTAGCGCTCCGCTCACCCATTCTTCGCGCTCACCCACCGCGCTCAGGTCAGATAGTCGGGCGTGAAATCGGCAAACCTGCGCAACTCGTCGGGCTGCAGCAGCTCGATCTCGTTGCCCTCCCATGCGATCAATCCGCGATGACGCAGTTCCTGGATGGTGCGATTGACGTGCACGATCGACAGGCCGCAGGCATCGGCGACGTGCCGCTGCGTCATCGGCATCTGGAAGCAGGCGTCCTTGAGAAGGCCGACGATCTCCAGCCGCGCCGCGAGCTCGCAGATCAGATGCGCGACCTTCGGCAAGGCCGCCTGCGCGCCGAGCCGGGCGATCCATTGCCGCGAGATCGCCGCATCGATCAGCGTCTCGCGCCAGAACGCGCGGGTCAGATGGATCGAGCCGTCGAGCAGCTGGCGGAGCTGGCTGTGCCCGACGTAGCCGACGACGGTCGGGCCGAGGCCGACGAGGTCCGCATCCGTCGGCGAGACCAGCAGCGTGTGCAGGCAGGGCATGTCGCCGGGAACGTGGAACGCGAGGATCTGGCTGCGATCGCCGACGATGCGGGCCTGGTAGAGGAAGCCGCTGACGACGAAGACGCAGCGCGCGGCGGCCTCGCCCTGACGCAGCACGATCTCGCCGTCCGCGACCTGGCGTAGCGTGGACGGCAGGCCCGCGATCTGCCGGCGTTCGTCCTCGGACAGGCCTTCGATGGCCTGGAGACGCGCGATGAACTTCGGATGCGGCATGAGCCTCGCGCGTGCTTCAGCAGTCTCGCGGCACGTCGATGAAGCGCCGCGAGAGCTTTGCGATGGTCCAGTCGGAGACCTCGGTGCTGCGGAACTCGCGGATGGCGTGGGCGAGTTCCTGATCCGACATCGGATGCGCCGGCTCGCGCAGCGTTCCTTTCTCGAAGGCATCGCTGATGCAGTCGAGGTGTTCGCTGGTCTCGGATGCGAACAGGCCGCGGATGCGCTCCAGGATCGTCGTAGGGCTCATGAGAAGGGCCGGCTCGGTTGGTGATCGAGGTGTGGTGTGGGTGCGACCCGTACGATCGCAAACGGATTAGCAACCTGTGCGTCCGTCTCGCGTTCTAGTCCGCTGAACCGAGGCCAGAAGTATCATTTGATAGATCCGGCGCGATTTTTGGTGGTCTCATGGAAAAAGCCCACGACGTGCTGATCCGGAACCTGAGCGAGCACACCTCGCTCACCGGGGAGGATCTCGACGAGATCCGCGCGCTCACCTTTACGCAGCGTGATGTCGCGCCCAACGAGGATTTCATCCGCCAGGGTGACGAGCCCGAACATTCGGCGCTGGTCGTCTCCGGCATGGTGGCGCGTTACCATCTGCTCGGCAGCGGGGGGCGGCAATATCTCGCGTTCCATATCTCCGGTGACCTGCCGGATTCCCAGGGTCTGTTCATCGACCAAATGGACCATGGGCTCTCCGCGCTCGGGCACGCCTCGGTTGCCTTCATCCCGCATCGCGAATTGTTCACGGCCTTCCGGCGCCGGCCCACTTTCGCGCTCTCGGTCTGGCGCGAGACGCTGCTCGATGCCTCGATCTTCCGCGAGGCCATCACCAACAACAGCGCCCGGCCGATGCAGGCGCGCATGGCGCACCTGTTCTGCGAGCTGTTCTACCGCGCCCGCGCCGCGCAGCTCATCCGCGGCAATCGCTTCCGCCTGCCGATCAGCCTGGTGCAGCTCGGCGAGACGCTGGGCATGGCGATCGCGACGGTGAACCGGACGCTCGCTGACCTCAGACGGGGCGGCGCGATGGATCTGCGCGACGGGGAGCTCATCGTCCTGAAATGGCGCGAGCTGCAGCGGCTCGGCGATTTCAGCCCGGCCTATCTGCATCTGAAGCGTCAGTCGCCACCGGAGACGTGAGCCGCAACGGTGCTAAAGCATGATCCGGACAAGTGCGCAGCGGTTTTCCGAAAAGATCAAGCTCGAACGACAACCTGAAGCGCGAATGACGATGCATCCTGATCGTATCGCGCTTTAGCCATCGGCAGGTGTTGCTCCGCCCAGCACCTCATCAAAATGCTTCCTTACCCAATCGTTGCAGCTGCAGGCTCTGGCTTCGAGCGCTGTCCCGTCGAGGATCAGGATGGCGCCGCGGCGGGTCGCGAGGATGCGCCTTGCCTTGAACATCTGGATGACGCGGCTGGCATAGCTGCGGGAGACGCCGAGCATGCCGGCGAGTTGCTCGTGGGTGAGGGGGATCTCGGCCCCGCCGATACTCTCTTTCGCGGAGATGATCCATTTGGCGGCGCGCTGCTCGATCGAATGAGCGGCGTTGCAGGCCGCCGTCTGCAGCAGCTGCGCGAATTGGCAGTCGGCGTAGCGCGAAAAGACCTCCTGAAGCGTGGCCGACCGCTGCTGTGCCTGCTCGAGTGCGCGCAGTGGCAGCCGGACGAGGGTGCCGCCCAGCTTCACGACGATGCGCGAATATGCGAGCGAAGGGTTGCGGCCTGCGGCAAGGCCCACCGCACCCTCACGGCCCACCAGCAGGCTTTCGACCTCGCGATCGTCCTCGACCGGCACGGCGAACGATACCAGTGCGGAACCGCAGGGAAAGTGTACCGCCGCCACGTCGTCGCCGGCGTGATGCAGGACGTGGCTCGCCGCGAGTTCGACCGGCTGGAGGTGAGGCGCGAGCAGTTCGAAATCCTGGTGGGTGAGCTGCCGGAGCAGATCGTTCGGGGGCCGACCGGTCACAGTTTCTTCTCTGGGCTGGCCGGGAATCGGCGCCAGCCAGAACCCTACGTTTCCGCAGCGGAACCGACGGTTCCAAAGTGCACACAAGCGGCCGTGCATAGTTGAGATGCTAGCGCGCGGGCTTGGACTCCCGGAAGTTGGGAGGGGCGAGTCTGCATGCGCGTTCTTAGCGCAGCGCTGATCTGGCGAGGTCTGTTCAGGAGTGAACATAGCGCGCTTGCGGATTGGCGTAGCATGTGGCGCCGAGCGCCGTATTCCGTGCGCTTTGCCCGAGGACCGCCGGCCTCAATCCGCCAAAACGCCGCTGGGCCGGCGGCCCGAGGGGCGGCGACGATCATCACCCGAAGCGTGCTTCGCGATTCCACGAAGATCGGTGCAGCGCTGCGTGCGCGCGATAGGCGTCGATCGCCTTGTTGGCGAGCATCAGCTGCCGGCGTTCGCCGGTTCTGAGCTGACCTTCGATGGCGTCGAGAATGACGTTGGCGCTCTCGTCCGGCGGACCGAGCTCGCCGCTCTGCTCCAGGCAGCTCCAGGCGATGAAGAATGCGCTTTCGACGGTGCAACGAATGGACATGGGCTGCCAACGCGGCGGGGCAGCAGGCGTTCCGTCACGCGGGCCCAACTTGCGTCGGGCCCGCTGCGTGCGGCTCAGTTCTTCAGCACGATGCGGCCGACGACCTTGCCGGCACGAAGCTCGTCGATCCATTTCTGGACGTCGCCCATCGGCTCCTCGCGCATCGGCGTCGGCTTGATCTTGCCGGCGCGCGCCAGCGCCATCAGCTCCTGGGCCTCCTTGAGCGTTCCGACCATGAAACCCTCGATGGTCATGCGTTTGTAGACCCATTGCACCATCGGCAATGTGAACTGGCCGCCCATCAGGCCGGAGACCACGATCTTGCCGCCGCGCGCGGCGACCGCGACCGCAAAGGCCATCGACTTCTCGTTGCCGGCGAAATCGACGATCTCGTCGAAGCCGCCTTCGGTCTCCTTCAGGATGCGCTTGATCACGTCGGGCTCGGACGGATCGTAGGCGTTGGCTGCGCCGCTCTTCAGCGCGGTGTCGCGCGCGGCCGGCGACAGGTCGGCGACCGTGATCGGCTGCTTGAACATCGCCTGCGCGAACGACAGGCCCATCATGCCGACGCCGCCGAGACCGATCAGCAGCAGATTGCGCTGGCGCGGACGGTCGACCAGGCGCTTGAGCGCGCCATAGGCGGTGACGCCGGAGCACATCAAGGTCGCGGCCTGGTTGACGGGCAGGGGATCGTAGTCGAGCAGATATTTCGCGTCGGGCACCAGCACGTGGGTGGCGAAGCCGCCGTCGATGGAGACGCCGAGGAAGCGCTGCTTCACGCAGAGATTCTCGTCGCCATTGGCGCAGTCGCGGCACTGGCCGCAGCCGATCCAGGGGAAGACGGCCTTCTTCGCGCCGACGAGGCCGGTGGCGACGTCGGGGCCGACTTCGTCGACGACGCCGGCAATCTCGTGGCCGAGCGTGAAGGGCAGCGTCATGCCGCGCGTGGTGTCGAGCTTCTTGCCGCCGCCGAGATCGGCATAGCCGTCCTGGATGTGCAGGTCGGAATGGCAGAGGCCGCAGCGCTCGATGCGCACCAGCACCTCGGCGCCTTTCGGCTTCGGCGTGTCGACGATGGTCTCGCACAGCGGCGCATCAAACTTGACCAGGGACTGCCGACGCATCAACGCCATATTTCTTCCTCCGAAATTATCGCTCTGTTTCGGTTCGTATATTGGCCAATTCACACGCCATGGCAACAAAGCCCGAGATCGGAATGGTCTCGGCGCGCCGCGTCGCATCGACGCCGGCGGCCGCAGCGAGCCGCGCGGGGTCGACGCCCAGCGACTTCAGACTCTGCCGCAACATTTTCCGGCGCTGACCGAAGGCGGCCGCGGCGACCTGCTCGAGCAGCTTGCGATCGCAGGCAAGCGGCTCTGCGCGCGGCGTGAGGCGCACGACGGAGGAGGTGACCTTGGGCGGCGGCACGAAGGCGGACGGCGCAATGTCGAACAGGATCTTGGTCTCGCAACGCCAATTGGCGAGCACGCCGAGCCGGCCATAGGCCTCCTCGTCCTCGCGCGCGACGATGCGCTCGCCGACCTCGCGCTGGAACATCAACACCATCATGTCGTACCAGGGCGGCCAGGGCTCGGTGGTGAGCCAGCCGATCAAGAGCTGGGTCGCGATGTTGTAGGGCAGGTTGGCGACGATCTTCGCGCGTTCGCCATTGAGCAGCGGGCGGGGATCGAAGGTCATGGCATCGCCATGCACGATCTCGAGCCTGTCAGGGTAGCGCGCGGAAATATCCTGCAACGCCGGGATCGCCCGCTCGTCATGCTCGATGGCGATGACGCGCCTCGCGCCGAGCGCGAGCAAGGCGCGCGTCAGCCCGCCCGGGCCGGGGCCGATCTCGACGATGGTGGAATCTTCGAGTGGCACTGCCGCGCGCGCGATGCGGGCGGTGAGATTGAGGTCGAGCAGGAAATTCTGGCCGAGCGATTTGCGCGCCGACAGCGCGTGCTGGCGAATGACCTCGCGGAGCGGCGGGAGGTCGTCGATCGCGCTCATCAGCTTTGCGAAGCCGCCATGCGGCTGGCCAGCTGAAGCGCCGCGATCAGGCTGGCCGGATTGGCCTTGCCGGTGCCGGCGATGTCGAAGGCGGTGCCGTGATCAGGCGAGGTGCGGATGAAGGGCAGGCCGAGCGTGACGTTGACGGCGTCGTCGAAGGCGACGGTCTTGATCGGGATCAGCGCCTGGTCGTGATACATGCAGATGGCGCAGTCATAGGTGCTGCGCGCGGCCTCGTGGAACATGGTGTCGGCGGGTAGCGGGCCCCTGGCCTCGATGCCGTCGCCACGCAGCGTCTTGAGTGCGGGGGCGATGATCGTCTGCTCCTCGTGACCGAGCGAGCCGTCCTCGCCGGCATGCGGGTTGAGGCCGGAGACCGCGATGCGCGGCTGCGCGATGCCAAAGCGGGATTTCAGCTCGGCTGCGACGATGCGAACAGTCGAGACGATCAGCTCGCTGGTGAGCTCTGCCAGCGCATCGCGGATCGAGACGTGGATGGTCACGGGCACCACCGCAAGCCGCGGCGACCACAGCATCATCACCGGCTGCGGCACGCGGCCGCCTTCCGCAGCGAGCTCGGCGAGGAATTCGGTGTGGCCGGGATGACGGAAGCCTGAGCGGTAGAGCACGCTCTTGGCGATCGGATTGGTGACGACGGCGCCGGCGCGGCCCTCGCGGACATCGGTGACCGCCTGCCGGATCGAGGCGAGCGCGGCCGGCGCGCTCGATGCGTCGGGCGTCCCGGGCTCGGCGGTTGCGCGCTCGCCGGTGGCGACCACCGGGAGGGCGTCAATGAAGGCGGAAGCGGCCTCGTCCGGGCTCACCGCCGCGGTCTTGACGTCGGCACCCAGCGCGGCGGCGAGCGCCTTGGCGCGCCGGGCGATCAGCGCCTCGTCGCCGAGCAGATAGAAGGCGGGCAGGTTCAGTTCACGGCGCCGGAGCCAGGCTGCGATCGTGATGTCGGGGCCGATGCCGGCGGGCTCTCCCAGGGTCAGGGCAAGGGGAAGGGTATGCGGTTTGGCTGCGCGATTGGCCATCAGCGGTTGCGATATTCGATCATCGCCGCCTTGCGGAGCTCGTCGAGATAGGCCTTCTGGGTCTTCTCGTACTTCTCCTGATACATCTTCTCGCGGACCTCGCGCTTCTTCGGCGTGTCGATCATGGTCGGCTTGCGCGAGCACAGCACCACCATCTCGATGCCGTTCTTGGTCATCTCGGGCGCGGTCAAATGGCCGATCGGGGTGTCGTCGAGCACCTTGCGCAGCGCCTCGGGCAGCTCCGCGGTGGTCTTGGTGACGCTGTCGCGGATGGTGGCGTTCGGCGTCGAGCGGAACAGCGAGTTGGCTTCCTCGCAGCTTCCGACGCGCGCGCGATAGCTCTCGGCTTCCTTCTTCCGTGTTTCCAGGAACGCCGCGGACGAGCCGCGCGGCACGATCAGCACGATCGGCTGCATCTTGTATTCGGTGCCCTCGATCTGGAGCTTGTCGCCGGTCTGGGCCTGCACGGCCTGCGCGACGTCGCGCTCGCCGACGAGCAGCTTCTCCTTGAAGCGGCCGCGCACGAGGCTGGTCCAGACCATCTCGGCCTTCATGCGGCCCTTCAGCGTCTCGGGGCGCACGCCTTTGGATTCGAGCGACTTGGTGAGCTGGTCCGGCGTGATGCGCATGCGCTGCGCCATGCCTTCGTAGGACTGGTTGATGTCGGAGACGCCGGGATCGACCCCGAACTTCTTGCCCTCCTTCATCTTCACCTTGTCGTCGATCAGCTCGTTGATGACCTCCTGCCGGCTCGGGGTCTTCTGCGTCGTCAGCTGGTCGAGCTTGGAGCGCTGCTCGATGTCGAAATCGGTGATCGGGTCGCCATTGACCATGACGACGATGTTCTGCGCGCGCGACGGCGAGGGCAGTCCGGTCAGGACCAGTCCGGCAGCGATGGCGAGGAGAAGGCGGAAGACGGGCAATGGGGTCGTCATGATTGTCGCTCGCATGTCAGCCGCGTCGAGCCTGTGATGGGGGCAAGCGCGGCCGGCACTTCAAACCGTTCACTGGAGGCCGGCGGAACTGCTGGTCGTCGACGAGGTCGCCAGCGTGCGCAGGCCGATCTGGAACATGAACGCATGGCTCAGGACGGGCGGCGCGGTGCCCGCCGAGTAGCTATACGAAGTTACGTAGTTCGCCGCCAGCACGAAGCAATCGTCGACATAGCCGGCACCGAGCACATACTGGTTGATCTTGTTGGCCTCGAGGTCCCACCGCGCCGAGCCCGACACCACCCAGTTGGTCGCGAGCTTTATGGAGCCCGAGGTCAGGATGCCCTCGCGGCGGGTCAGATAGCCGAGCTCCGGCTGCGCCGCGTAATTGCCGTACAGCACGCTGACCGCCCAGCGATTGAAGTTGGCGCGGCCTTCCGCCTCGAAGCGCTGCACGTTCCAGGTCTGCTCGTCCATGCGGGAGCGGACGCTGAACGTGTAGGTGCTGTTGGGCGAGTAGCTGGCGCTCGCGACGTAATCGGAACGCGGCTTGTCCAGGCCGGAATTGAGGCCGGTATTGATGGGGTCCTGGACCGCGAAGGAGTTCATGCCGAACAGCTGGTAGGACTGGCCGAACAGGGCCTTGACGGCGCCGCCCTTGTCGAACTGCGTGGTGGACTGCACGCCGACATTGGCGCGGCCGCCACCCTCGACGCGGTCATAGCCGGAGAACTTGTCGACGCTGAACAGGTTCGAGGCGTCGAACACCATGCTCTGGGCGTCCTCGTTCGGGAGCTTGCCGGCATAGGTCTCGTTCGGCCGGATGATGATCTGCGCGATCGGCTCGACGGTGGTCGAGCCCCAGGGCTGAACGTTGATGAAGGGGTAGCGGTATTCCAGGCCCACGGTCGGCATCAGGCGGAACGCCTGGGTGTCGCCGACGGGAAGATAGTTCGACACGCCCGGCTGGTTGGAGACCGAGGAGTTGATCGCGTCGGCGCGCAGGCTGGCGAACGGCGTCCAGATCTGGCCGAGCGGATCGGTGAAGGATTTGCGCCACTGCGCCTCGGCCGTGAGGCGGGTGTAGGTGCCGGGGAAGCCGCGCAGCAGGCACTGCGACGGCGTGCGGGCGAGCGGATCGGCCGACGCCGTCGTGCACAGGCTGTTGGTGTTCGCGATCGTGGTGATCGGATCGAACACCGCCTGGTCGCGCGACATGTTCACGAAATTGGTCTTGTAGCTGAACTCGCCGCCGAACACCGGATAGTTGAGCACGTTGGCGTAGTCGATCACCGGATAGACGATCGGCACCTGGCTCTGGTTACCCGAATAGCTCAGCCAGTACATCGTGCGCGCGTCGAAGAAGCTGCGGTTGCCGACGCCGGTCAGATAGAGCTGCGACAGCGCCTCCGTCGGCAGCAGCAGGAACGAGCCGAGCGGATCGCGGTACTGGTAGAGCCGGTAGTCCGAGAAGAAATAGTAGTCGGACATCAGGACGCCGTCCCAACCCCAGACCCATTTGTCGTTCAGCGCGAACTGACCCTTGGTGTCGACGGCGCCGCGGAACTGCTTGTCGCCCGGCTGCCCGGAGAACGCGCCGGGATCGAGCTGGTCGATGCCATAGGCGCGGATCTGGTAGGCGCCGTCGATCAGGCGCTGCCGGAATTCTCCCTGCAGCAGCACGCCTTGCCGCGACAAGAAGCGGGGGTTGATGGTCGCGTCCATGTCGGGCGCGATCGCCCAATAATAGGGAACCTCGACGCCATAGCCCGTGTTCGTCGTGCCGGAAACATAGCCCGGCATCAGGAAGCCGCTCTTGCGCTTCACGGTCGGGTCGGGCGTCGAGAAATAGGGCATGTAAGCGAGCGGCACACCGAAGAATTCGATCTGCGCCGTCTCGAAATACAGCATCTTCTCCTGCTGGTCGTGGATGATGCGCGCACCCTTGACCTGCCACAGCGGCGGCTTCTTCGGATCGTCCTTACACGGCGCGCAGGCCGTGTAGACGCCGTTCTCGAACACTGTGTAGTTGCCGCTGGAGCGGTCGGCGCGGCTCGCGGCCATGCGGGTCTGGTCGGCCGTGTCCACACGCAGCGAATCGACGAAACCGTCGCGGTAATCGTCGGAGAGATCCATGATCTCGGCATAGGTGATCTTGCCGTCGGCATCCGTCATGCGGATGTTGCCTTCGGCATGCAGCCGCTTGGTCTTCTGGTCGTAGATGACCTTGTCGGCCTCGACGCTGGTGCCGTTGTAGAACAGCTGGACGTTACCGACCGCGGAGACGCGTGAATTGTTGTAGTCGTAGTCGACCTCGGTCGCCTGAACCAGCATCTGGTTGTCGTTGGCGGCCTTCGGCGGCTTCGGACGCGGCGGCAGCGGATTATAGGTGAAGCTCTGGGCCGAGGCGGGGGCCACGGCAGCAACGTCGATCAGCGCGCCGAGCGATGCCACGGCAGCGACAGCCATCATGAGCCTGCGAAGAGACAAGCCGGACCCGTTCGCGCGCATCACGATGCGGCGCGTCAAACGAGACACGAGTCCTCGATGGACGGCAGTCACTAACCGTCCTCCTGGTACAACAAGGCCAAAAAGCCGGTGAGGCCGCCCACCACCACGGGCAACCACGCCGCAGCGATCGGATGCATCAACTCAGCCTTGCTCAAGTCTTCAGTCACTTTCGACAGAACGTAGAGCAGAAAGCCTGCGCCCACGCCACTCAAAACCATCTTCTGCACGCCGCCCATCCGGAAGAAGCGCAACGACACGGAGGCCGCGAGCATCACCATGGCCGCAAGCAAAAACGGCTGTGCCAGAAGCTTCTGATACTGGAGTCGGTATCCGGCTGTCGCGAAGCCTGAGCTCTCGGATGAGCGGATGTAGCTCGGTAGTTGCCAAAAGGACACAGTCTCGGGGGTGGAAAAGCTGTTGCGGACCTGCGCCTCGGTGAGCGTCGTTGGAATCTCCATGGTGGCCTGGTCGATCGGCGGGGAGTCCAGCGAGAAGCGGCGAACGGATTTGAACAGCCAGTGGCCGGACTCCAGTGTCGCCTCGCGCGCCTCGATCCGCTCCTTGAAGTGACTGTCTGTGTCAAAGCGGAACAGCGTCAGGCCGGTGAGTCGGACGCCCTGCTGCTCGCTCCGCGCGGCGTTGATGATGGTCTGGCCGTCGCTGGTCACCTGATTGAGCCAGAAGCCGGAAGCGTCCTGGATGCCGCCGCCGGGCGCCGAGCCGAACAACTCGGCTTCCATGCGCTTGGAGAGCTCACGCAGATTCGCCGACATCGGATTGTAGGCGACGGTTGCGATCACCCCGATCAGGAGCGCGCTGCCGAGCGCCGGTGAAATGAACTGCCATGCGGAGATGCCGGCGGCGCGCGCAACCACGAGCTCGAGCCGGCGGGAGAGGGCGAGATAACAGGTCATGGCGCCGATCAGCATGCAGAACGGCGTCAGCTTCTCCAGCAGTTGCGGCACCCTGAACAGCGAGGTCTCGGCCACCATGAGCGCCGAGGCGGACGCCAGCCCCGAGGTCTTGCGCACCATCTCGATGTAGTCGACCAGCACCAGCAGCAGGAAAATGCCCGCGAACACGCCGAGCGCCGCGACCACGAAGCGGCCGGCGAAATAGCGTCCGAGTGTGTTGGTGAGCATGCTCATGCGGTGGCTGGCCGTCCGAACAGCTGCGCGATGCGCGCGTTCGACCTGTTGATGGCCTCCATGAGGCCAGGGGGCGGCTCGACCACGACGCCGCGGATGATCATCCACAGCCCGACGCCGATGGCGCCCATGACCATCGCATATTGTACCAGCACCGGGCTCGGCGACTTCACCGCCATGACCGAGCAGGCAAAGCCGGCCATGCGCAGGCCGAACACCGCAACGACCGAAGTGCCGATCGAGAAATTACGGCTCTGGCGGGTGGTGCGGGGCGCACCGAGGAAGGCGAAGGTCAGCACGGCGAAGGCGAAGGGATAGATCGGCGCGAGCAGGCTGTCATGCAGGGCCGAGCGGAACTGGCCGGGAATCTGCTTGTAGACGGGGTCGTTGTCGGACGGCGCGAGCAGCTCCCAGAGATAGCGCTCGCGGATGCCGAGGGTGACGTCGCGGCCCTGGTTGGAGAACTTCGACATGTCGAAGCCGTAGCGGCCGAACGCCACCAGCGCGGGATCGCGCTTGCCCGCCTCGAAGCGCTGGAGATTGCCGGTCTCCAACACCAGGAACGAGCCGGTCTCGTTCTTCACGACCTCGCCGTGCTCGGCGACGATCGAGACGCGCTCGTTGGGATCGCGGCGGTCGTCGATGAAGATGCCGGCAAGGATGCCGCCGGGCTGGCGTTCGCGAATCCGGATCGTGAGGTTCTTGTCGAGCTGGGCGAAGCGGCCGGGCTGCAGGATGTTGGTGAGCACGTCCGCGGTGATCTCGGCATCCCACTGCTTGATCCGCCGCATGCCGTCGGGGGCGAGATAGGCCGCGATGAAGGCAACCAGCAGCGCCACCACGCAGGTGGCGTAGAAGAACGGATAGAACAGCCGGAACGGCGACAGGCCGGCGGCATTCATCACGATGATCTCGGAATCGGTCGCGAGCTTGTTCAGCGTGTGCGAGATCGCGATCATCAGCGCGATCGGCGAGATGATCAGGACCAGGGCCGGCACGACGAGGCTGGTGATGCCCAGGAAGGTGAGGATGGTCTGTCCCTGGCTCGTCATCAGGTCGATGCCGCGCAACGCCTGCGTAATCCAGATCACGCCGGTGAGGCTGACCAGGATCAGCGCAAACGACGCCAGCGTCGTGCGGAAGATATACCTATCGATCGACCCCATGCGCTACCGCACGAATCCCACCAAGTCCCCAATGTCGGCCGAAACTCCGCTGTCCAACCAATCCCCGATCAGGGGATCCCCAAGGTTGGCGAGCGCCTCTTCCGCCAGCTCACTCTCTCACTACCATCCCTTTGATCCGTCAACAAAATGGCTGCCCCGTGGCACCCTCATAATATGGTTAATATTTCCCTCGTTGTTGCCTTGAGGCCACGGGGGGTGCTTGGCATCTGCCGGGGCGCTGGCCCATAGTGCGGGAGGCTTAGTGAATCGCCGTTCAGGTCCGGCCCTGGCCAGGAACCGTGACCAGCAAAAAGACCAAGATTTTTGAAGGAGTTACCCATGTCCGATGCCATCAAGGTCGGCTTTGTCCCGTTGTCTGCCGCCGCCCGTGGCATCCTGGTCGTGTTTTGCGACGACAGTCTGAAGGTCGGTCCGGCGACGGCCAAAGCCCTGGGCGGCGCTATCGAACTCGTGAAGCGTGCGGCCATCGCCGCCGCCTTCAAGGGCAAGACCGGGGCTGCGCTCGACATCCTGGCGCCGGAAGGAGTGAAGGCCACCCGTCTGCTCGTGATCGGCGCCGGCAAGGCGGCCGGCCTGAAGGCGAACGATTTCCTCAAATTCGGCGGTGTGGCGGCGGGCAAGCTTGCCGCCGGGGCGGCCGCCATGACCATCATGGCGGAACTGCCAAGTGGTGCCATGACGAGCGAGCAGGCGGTTGCGATCGCCTCGGGCCTGCGCCTGCGCGCCTACAAGTTCGACCGCTACAAGACCAAGAAGAAGGACGGCGAGGAGGGTGGTTCGCGCGCCGACATCACGCTTGCTGTCGGCGATGCCGCTGCCGCGAAGAAGGCGTTTGCCTCGGCCGGCCACGTCGTCGACGGCGTGATCATCGCGCGCGATCTCGTCAACGAACCGCCGAACGTGCTCTTCCCCGAGGAATTCGCGCGCCGCGCCAGTCAGCTCCGCAAGCTCGGCGTCAAGGTCGAGGTGCTCGACGTCAAGGCGATGCAGAAGCTCGGCATGGGCGCGCTGCTCGGCGTCGGCCAGGGCTCGGCGCGGCCGAGCCGCACCGTGATCATGCGCTGGGACGGCGGCAAGAAGGGCGAGGCGCCGGTGAGCTTCGTCGGCAAGGGCGTCTGCTTCGACACCGGCGGCATCTCGATCAAGCCGGCCGGCAGCATGGAGGATATGAAGGGCGACATGGGGGGCGCGGCCTGTGTCGTCGGCCTGATGCACGCGCTTGCCGCGCGCAAGGCCAAGGTCAACGTGGTCGGCGCCATCGGCCTCGTCGAGAACATGCCCGACGGCAACGCGCAGCGGCCGGGCGACATCGTGACCTCGATGTCGGGCCAGACCATCGAGATCATCAACACCGACGCGGAAGGCCGGCTCGTGCTGGCCGACGTGCTCTGGTACGTCGCCAAGAAGGTGAAGCCGAAATTCATGGTGGATCTGGCGACGCTGACCGGTGCGATCGTGGTCGCGCTCGGCACCGAGCACGCCGGCATGTTCTCCAACAATGACGAACTCGCCGAACGCCTGCTGGCGGCCGGCATCGAGAGCGGGGACAAGGTCTGGCGCATGCCGCTCGGTCCCGAATACGACAAGCTGATCGATTCCCAGTTCGCTGACATGAAGAACACCGGCGGCCGCCATGGCGGCTCGATCACCGCGGCGCAGTTCCTGCAGCGTTTCGTCGACGGCACGCCCTGGGCCCATCTCGACATCGCCGGCACCGCCATGGGCGCGCCGAAGACCGACATCAACCAGAGCTGGGCAAGCGGCTATGGCGTCCGCCTGCTCGATCGCCTGGTCGCCGACCATTACGAGCGCAAATGACCTGAGATGACCGAAGTCCTGTTCTATCATCTGCAAAACATGACGGTGGAGAACGTGTTGCCGCCGCTTCTCGAGAAATCGCTCGAGCGCGGCTGGCGCGTCGTGGTGCAGTCGACCTCGGAAGAGCGGGCCGATGCGCTCGACGCGCATCTATGGACCTATCGCGACGATTCCTTCCTGCCGCACGCGACATGGCGCGTGAACGATGCCGCCGATCAGCCGATCGTGCTGGCGATCGAGGAGGGCAATCCCAACGGCGCCCATGTCCGCTTCCTGGTCGACAATGCCGCCCTGCCGCAGGACGCGCAGGGCTATGCGCGCATGGTGCTGCTGTTCAACGGCGACGATCCGGACGCACTCGCGCTCGCCCGCAGCGCCTGGACGGATTGCAAGGAGCGGGGATTTGATGTCACCTATTGGCAGGCCGACGAGCGGGGCCGATGGCAGCGTCGGAATTAGGGGTCCTTCGCAATTAATGATAATTTGCACTTTTCGGGCGATGCTGGCTTTTGTCACCTTCGTGCCGCAAAGTGATGTTGGGACAATCGCTTAGGGCTGGTCCTTCACGCGGGGAATTTGGTTTATCGTGCGACATCAAAAGCTTCCCAAGTCGCTCATAGTTGCGTTGGCTGCCGTAGCACCGCTGGTCGCGGGCTGCTCGGGGACCGATCTGCTGTCCAAGGACGCACAATGGTTCAACACGCCCAGCCGTCTCTTCATCAAGAACATCTCGATCGAATCCCCGCCGCTGACCCCCGACAAGGCGGTCGGAGCTGAGGATCTCGTCAGCGCCGACGGCGGCTGTCCCGGCATGGCGCCGCCTCCCGGGCCGGCCGATGCCAATGCATCGACGACGGCACCGGCGCCGACGGGCGGCACGGTCGCGCTCGGCCACACCGAATGCGACGTGGTGCGCGGCATCGGCGCGCCATCGAACGTCAATCTCTCCAATGATGCCGTCGGCCGCCGCGTTGCCGTCGTCACCTGGGCCACGGGACCGCGCGCCGGCATCTACACGTTCACGGCTGGACGTCTGTCGTCAATCGAGGGCAACCCCGATCCGCAACCGGTGCCGAGGGCGACCAAGCCAAAGCCGAAGAAGCACGCGTAAGCGCGGATCCCCGGCACCACAACGGATCGGCTGCGCGCATCGGAGAAGTTATTGTACTGCTCCATAGATCGCCGTCCGCTTAAATGACGCCATCGATGCCGTGCTTCTGAAGGACACGGGCGAGCGTGGGCGGCCCCGATCGGAAGTCCGCTTCGCGCGCGAACCTCAGAGCATCGGCTTGGTGTCGAAGCGATCGGGTTGGGGAGCGCGGAAGCGGCCCTTCATCTTGAAGCCGTCACGCATATTGAGGCCGAGAAGACCGATGTTCGTCGCGCCGGCCAACAATTCGAGAGTCTGTACCGCATAGAACGTGGTGTCGAACTCCGCGGCGTTTGCCTTGGAGGCAAGAAACAAGGCGGCGGGAATGAGAACGAGGATGCCGTTGCCCGCGATGAACGGCATGCGCTTGATCTTCGCGCCGATCAGGCCAGCGCGCCGTCCCTTTGCCAGAAAGAAACCCGAACCTCCCGTCACCGCCAGCGCCGGAACCAGCAACAGGAAGCCCCAGGGGATGGCTGTCTTCACCAGGGTTACGCTCGCGTGTGATGCGAATAGCTCGGAGAGAGCCGTGGAGAGCCAGAAGGTCGCAATGGTCGTCAGCGCGACCACGCCCGCGACGGGGTGAATGATCTTGGTCATCGGGTCCTGCTGTTCTTTAAGGCGAGCTACGCGACGCAGACGCCGGGCACGGCGACCTTCTCGAACAGGTGCGGAGAGGCGACGGCGGAGGAGGGATAGGCTGCGATCTTCGATCTGAACTCAGGATGTGTGAACGCGGCCCGGAAGTGGGCAGTCGATTCCCAGACGGCATAGTTCAGATATGTCGGGCTATCGCCGATTGCGCGGTGAAGCTGGGTGGCAATGAAGCCCGGCTGCCGCTTCATGAAGGCTGCATCGTCCTGCCAAACCTGGAGGAAGCTCTGCTCGTCGGTCTTGTCGAGCGTGAACACATTCACCAGCACTGCGGGGCTGGTGTCGATGCCAAGCTGACGTTCAATGGGAAAGTTAGGGTCCAGAGGGCGTAGGTGCGCCATGGCAGGCTCCGTTCGATATGGCAATATGGTGTCAATGTGGTACTATACGTAAGTAATTACTTGACATCATGATGTCAATAACAGTTTATGGTGACGGATGCCGAAATCCTTGCGAACGCCGGCCGGTGATGCTCTGTCGAACCTCGTGCTTGACCTGTTCCGGCTGAACAGCCTGCTCCTGACCGCAGGGGACCGCTTGGTGGCCCGGCTCGGGCTCACGAGCGCTCGCTGGCAGATTCTCGGCGCCATCGTGCATGCGGAGCGCCCCCAGCCGGTGGCTTGGCTTGCCCGCGATCTGGGTGCCAATCGCCAGAACGTGCAGCGGATCGTCAATGATCTGCACGCGGAAGGCCTCGTTGCTTTCGAGGCCAATCCGCATCACCGCCGAGCGCAACTCGTCGTCCTGACCGACAAGGGGCGGCACGCTTTCGATGCCGCCATGGCTTTGCAGGCGCCGTGGGTCAACGGCCTTTCGGATGGGCTTCCGGTCAAGGACCTGCAAACCGTTCATCGCATCGTCGCGGACCTGCGAACGAAGCTCGAGAGCGAGACAGAGAGCCAGACCTAGCGCACGGCGAGCAGGCGGAATTGACGGGCAGCTCTTCGCGACATGTTCCCGGAACGCCGCTGCGGCCGAACAATTGCTGCACGCTTCTGATGAGTCGCTTTCCTGATGGTCTTGCGGCCAGGAATGCGCTCATATGGAGCAATAAAAATCTGGAGGAGACTATGCGGTTCTCGATTGCCCTCGTATCGGCTCTGCTTCTGCCGCTCGGCGCGGCCGTTGCCCAGGACTATCCGACGAGGCCCATCACCATGCTGGTTCCATTCGCGGCGGGCGGGCCGACCGACACCATCGCGCGCCTGACGGCCGCAGGCATGGGGAAGTCGCTGGGACAGCAAATCGTCGTCGAGAACGCGACCGGCGCCGGCGGCACCATCGGCACGACCCGCGCCGCGCGCGCCCAGGCCGACGGCTACACGCTGCTGATCCATCACGTCGGCATCTCGACCGCCGCGACGCTGTATCGCAATCTCAGCTATGACACGAAGACGGCGTTTGCCCCGATCGGCCTCGTGACCAATGCGCCGATGACCATCATTGCGCGTCCGGATTTTCCGGCTGACACGCTCAAGGAACTGGTCGCCTACGCCCAGCAGCAGGGCGACAAGCTGACCTACGCCAATGCCGGGTTGGGTGCGGCATCGCATCTCTGCGGCATGCTGTTCATGACGGCGATCCAGAAGCAGCTCACCACGGTGCCTTACAAGGGCAACGGTCCGATCATGAACGATCTGCTCGGCAAGCAGATCGATCTCACCTGCGACCAGGCGACCAACACCACCGGGCCGATCACGGCCAAGCAGGTCAAGGCCTATGCGATCACAACAAAGGAGCGGCTGAAGAGTCTGCCCGATCTGCCGACGGCCGATGAGGCGGGCCTCAAGGGATTCGAGCTCGGCGTCTGGCATGGCCTCTATGCTCCCAAGGGCACTCCGCCCGCGGTCGTGCAGAAGCTGACGGCCGCGCTGCAGACGGCGCTCAAGGATCCGGCGCTGATCGCCCGGTTCAACGACATCAACACCGAGCCCGTGCCGCAGGACAAGGCGACGCCCGAGGCGCTGGGCGCGATGCTGACGAGCGAAGTCGACCGCTGGGCCCCGATCATCAAGGCGGCCGGGCAGTTCGCGGACTGAGCGGACAATCCCATGAGAGTAGCTTGGTGAGCCACTTAAGGCAGGGTGATTAACTACCGCTCCTGTGCATGGGGTTGTTTTCCAGATTTGGATTCAGCCCGCCGCTTCGTCGAACTGCGTGCTCGCCTCGAGCCACTGCTCCTCCGCGCGCGCCAGCGCATCGGCGGCATTGGCGCGCGCCTTTGACAGCTGCGCGGCCTGCTTGGGATCGCGCGTAAAAATGTCGGGCAAAGCGAGGGCCGTGTCGATCTTGGTGATGATGTCGCTGACGCGGGCGATCTCGGCTTCGGCCTCGGTGATGCGCTTCTTCAGCGAGCCGCGATTGTCGGGCCGCGCGCGCTGCGGCTTTTCGCTTGGCACACTGCGCTCGCGCGGTGCCGGCTCGCCGTTGCGCGCAGACAGCACCAGGCGGCGGTATTCGTCGAGGTCGCCGTCGTAATTGGTGACGGTGCGGTCGGCGACGATCCAGAGCCGGTCGGCGCAGGCTTCGATCAGGTAGCGATCGTGCGAGACCATGATGACGGCGCCGGGGAATTCGTTGATGGCTTCGGCAAGCGCGGCTCGGCTGTCGATGTCGAGATGGTTGGTCGGCTCGTCCAGGATGATCATGTTGGGGCCGAAGAAGGTCGCAAGGCCGAGCAGCAGCCGCGCCTTCTCGCCGCCCGACAGTTTGGCGACCTTGGTGTCGGCTGCCTTGCCGGAGAAGCCGATCGCGCCGGCGCGCGCGCGCACCTTTGCTTCGGGCGCATCGCCCATCAGCTTGCGGACGTGGCCATAGGCCGAGGCGTCCACGTTGAGCTCGTCGAGCTGGTGCTGCGCAAAATAGGCGATCGACAGCTTGTCCGCGCGCGTCACCTTGCCGGAGAACGGCGCGAGCCTTCCGGCGAGCAGTTTGACCAGCGTCGACTTGCCGTTGCCGTTGGCACCCAGCAGCGCAATGCGGTCGTCATTGTCGATGCGCAAGGTGACGCGGCCGAGCACGGGCGCCGCCGGATCGTAGCCGACGGAAGCGTTGTCCACGGCGATGATCGGCGGCGACAGGATCTTCTCCGGCGCCGGAAAGCTGATCTCGCGCACGTCCTCGGTGACCAGCGCCGTGATCGGCTTCAGCCGCTCCAGCATTTTCACGCGAGACTGTGCCTGGCGGGCTTTCGAAGCCTTGGCCTTGAAGCGGTCGACGAAGGCCTGCAGGCGGGCGCGCTCGGCCTCCTGGCGCTTGACCTGCTTGGCATCGAGCAGCTCGCGCGCGGCGCGCTGCTCCTCGAACGAGGAATAGGTGCCCTTGTAGAGCGTAAGCTTGCCGCGCTCCAGATGCAGGATCTGGTCGACCGAGCTTTCGAGGAGATCGCGGTCGTGGCTGATCACGATCACCGTGCGCGGATAGTGCGCGAGGTGATCCTCCAGCCACAACGTTCCCTCGAGGTCGAGATAGTTGGTGGGCTCGTCGAGCAGCAACAGGTCGGGGGCTGCGAACAGCGTCGCGGCGAGCGCGACGCGCATGCGCCAGCCGCCGGAGAATTCGGCGCAGGGGCGGAGCTGATCGGCGGCGGAGAAGCCGAGGCCGGAGAGGATGGCGGCGGCACGGCTCGGCGCCGAATGCGCGTCGATGTCGACCAGCCGGGTCTGGATCTCGGCGATCCGGTGCGGATCGGTCGCGCTTTCGGCTTCGTGAAGCAGCGCGTCGCGTTCGAGGTCGGCCTTGAGCACGACGGAGATCAGGCTTTCGGGTCCGTTCGGGGCTTCCTGGGCGAGGCTGCCGACGCTCCAGCGCGGCGGCAGGGTCACCGAGCCGTGCTCCGCCGCGAGCTCACCGCGGATCACCTTGAACAGCGTCGACTTGCCGGTGCCGTTGCGTCCGACCAGGCCGACGCGCGATCCCGGCGTGATCTGCACGGAACTCTGGTCAATCAGAAGGCGTCCGGCAAGGCGGATGGAGAGGTCGGTGATCCCAAGCATGCGGCCTTGTCACCGCAAGGCGCGCCGAACGCAACCCGTTTTTCGGGGTTATCGTTCAAGCATGATCGTTCCGGAAAACCGCTTCACACTTTTCCGGATCATGCTCGGCTCAATGCGAGTCGCGGTCGCGCTGCCTCAGCTCTTTCATGAGCTGCTCGAGATGGGTCGGGAGCTGGGGTTCGGGACGCAGGCTCTGCTGGAGCCGTTCGCCCACCGCATCGCAAATCGAACGGCTGGTCCGCCGGTCGATCTGCTCACTGTCATTGGCAAAAAGGCCAGCCATCGCGCAGGTTCCGTGTGCTCAAAGTTAGGACACGGTACCAAGTCATTGGCCCCCAAAATGGTTTCGCCGTTTTTGGGGGAATGCCGGCATTCTCGTCGAAATTGTATGAGTCCCGCCATATCCGCCCAAAATGCGAAGCCCCGGCGGGGGGATCGCCGGGGCTTCTCTTGGAAGGCAACCTGGGGGTCGGTAGCCTTTAAGTTAAGGTGCTGTCGGGCTCAGTAGCAGCGGTTGATCATCCGCCAGCGGGGTCCCCAGGGGGTCGGGACCAACCGGCGCACATAGCAGCCGCCATAACCGTAGGAGACGGGGGCATAGAAACGCGGACCGCCCCAGCCATGGCCGCGATGCCAGCCACCGCCGCCGCCGCCGTGCCAGCCCGGGCCGCCACCGTGCCAGTGGGCGGAAGCCGAGGTCGGCGCCAGCGCGGCACCCAGCGCAACCGCAGCGACGGCGGCAAGCGAAAGTTTCCTCAACATGGTGATCTCCTCAATACTGCCGGCGCGGGGCTATCGCGTCCGATGGAAAGGCCGCCGAAACGGTCCGCCCAGTGATCGGGCTTCAGTTTCGATGGGGCCAACCCTACGCCGGCAAGGCTGAACCGAATCCTGACAGGGGCTTCAGATTGGGTTCATCTGGGTGAAATTGTCGTAATCCAGGTTGAAACCGCATCCTCCGGTCCTGCGGCGAAGCGCCTGTGACGTCATACCGGCGATCGCTTGCCGGATGGCAAAGGCGCCGATATAAGCCCGGCAACTCGACAACCACCGCTTTTCTTCCCAAGGACAAGATTATGGCCATCGAACGCACTTTCTCGATCATCAAGCCCGACGCGACCGCGCGTAACCTGACCGGCGCCGTCAACGCCGTGATCGAAAAGGCGGGCCTGCGCATCGTCGCGCAGAAGCGCATCCGCATGACCAAGGAACAGGCCGAGACCTTCTATGCCGTCCACAAGGCGCGGCCGTTCTTCGGCGAGCTCGTCGAGTTCATGACCTCGGGCCCGGTCGTCGTCCAGGTGCTGGAAGCCGAGAACGCCATCGCCAAGTACCGCGACGCGATGGGCGCGACCGATCCGTCGAAGGCCGCCGACGGCACCATCCGCAAGCTCTACGCCAAGTCGATCGGCGAGAATTCCGCGCACGGCTCGGATGCGCCGGAGACCGCCGCGATCGAGATCGCGCAGTTCTTCTCGGGCAACGAGATCGTCGGCTGATCCATCGGCTGATAAGTTAAATCGACGGGGCGAAAGGACGTATTGTGAGCTGGCTCTGGCAGATCTTCGATCCCGCAACGATCGGGGCGTTCTTCACCCAGTTTCGCAACGAGATGGCCGAACCGACTTTCTGGATTGCGGTCGGCAAGATCATCTGGATCAACATCCTTTTGTCCGGTGACAACGCGCTGGTGATCGCGCTCGCCTGCCGCGGCCTCTCGCCGCGACACCGCCTGTGGGGCATGATCTTCGGTGCCGGCGCCGCGGTGCTGCTGCGGATCATCTTCACCGGCATCGTCGCAACCCTGATGGAGTTGCCGTACCTCAAGCTGATCGGCGGACTCGCGCTGATCGTGATCGCGGCCAAGCTGCTGGTGCCGGAACACGAGGACGAGGACGACGTCGACGCTGCCTCGCATCTGTGGCAGGCCGTGCAGATCGTCGTGGTCGCCGACATCGTCATGAGTCTCGACAACGTCATTGCGGTCGCAGCCGCCGCCAATGGCAGCGTGCCGCTCCTGATCCTCGGCCTTGCCATCAGCGTGCCACTGATCGTCGCCGGTGCGGCGCTGATCATGGCGCTGCTCGAGAAGCTGCCGGTGCTGGTCTGGGCGGGTGCTGCGCTGCTCGGCTGGATCGCGGGCGAGGTGATGGCGACCGATCCCGGCGTCGCGCCCAAGCTGCACACGCTGTTCGACGGTCCGTTCGGTGCCGCGCTCGACTCGATGCTCGGCGCCTTGCGCATCCCGCCGCAATTCGGCCATGGCGGGGCGGGCGGCGAATATTTCTGCGCAGCGCTCGGCGTCGTCGTCGTGCTGGTGGTCGGCACCATCTGGCGCCGCCGCAAGCTGACCGCCGCGGCGCTGGAATCGTCCGAGCGGCACGCCAGGGCGTCGGCGGAGTAGGCCCGCTCAGTCGATCGTGCCGAGTTCCGTCACGGATATCGTCCAGTAGACCAGCTTGGTTCCGGCGAACGAAACCCGCAGACGGTCGAGCAAGCGGCCGGCATCTGTCCCTGCGAGCACCACCTGCACGACGGCCTGATCGGCGTGGCCCTTCACGCGCTCGGCGGCCGTATGCAAGCGGATCTCAGTGCCGTGACCGGCTCCGTGCGATGCCGTGAATCCCGAAACCAGGTCGGTCTGCTCAGTGAGATAGTCGAACACCTCCTCGCGGAGGAGATGCGGCACAATCAGCGTCAGACAGACCGGCTGCTCGATCATTTGGCCACCTTCGACGATCCGCCATAGCGGCGATACAGAATCGGCAGGAGAATCAGGGTGAGCAGGGTGGAGGACAGCAGTCCTCCGATCACGACGATTGCGAGCGGTCGCTGCACTTCGGAACCCGGGCCGGAGGCGAACAGCAGCGGGATCAAGCCAAGCGCCGTGATGCTCGCGGTCATCAGCACGGGGCGAAGCCTGCGCATGGCGCCTTCGACGACGATGCGATCCTCGGGAAGGCCGTGGGCACGGAGCTGATTGAAGTAGGAGACCAGCACGACGCCGTTGAGCACGGCGATGCCGAGCAGCGCGATGAACCCGACCGAAGCCGGCACCGACAGGTACTCGCCCGTCACGACCAGCGCGAAGACGCCCCCGATCAGGGCAAACGGGATGTTGACGAGCACCAGCAGGGCCTGGCGGATGGCACCGAATGTTGTGAAGAGCAGCACGAAGATCAGGCCGATCGCGACGGGGACTACGACGGATAGGCGCGCGGCGGCGCGTTGCTGGTTCTCGAACTGCCCGCCCCAGGTCAGCCGGTAACCGTTCGGCAGCGGGAGTTCGGTCGCCACCTTCTGGCGGGCCGCTTCGACGAAGCCGACCATGTCGCGACCGCGGACGTTGGCGCGCACCACGCTCATGCGAGCGCCGTCCTCGCGATCGATCTTCACCGGACCGTCTACGCGTTGGATACGGGCGACCTGCGATAGCGCGACGTGCTGTCCGGAGGCGAGCGTGAGCGGCAGGCTGGCCAGCAGCGTTGGCGCTTCCCGCGTCGTCTCGCTGCCCCGGACGAGGATCGGCGTGCGGCGTCCGTCCTCGAGCGCGGTCCCGATGGTCCGGCCCTCGATCTGCGTCCGCAGCGAGTTGACGACGGAATCCACGGTCAGGCCGAAGCGGCCGGCTTCCATGCGGTTGACCGCAACCGTGTAGTATTGAGCGCCTTCATTCAGCGTGGTGTAGACGTCCTCGGCACCGTCGATGCTGGACAGGATCGCCGACAGCTTTGCCGCGGTTTCGTTCAGCCTGGCGATGTCGGGGCCGAAGATCTTGACGGCGACGTCACCGCGCACGCCGCTGATCATCTCCTGCACGCGCATGTCGATGGGCTGGGTGAAGCTGAGCGAGATGCCGGGGAAGCCGGTGAGGACCTCGCGCAGCTTCTGCAGCAGGGCCTCGCGATTGTCGGTCGCGCGCTCGGCGGCCGGCTTGAGCACCAGGAATGTGTCGGTCTGGTTGGGGCCCATGGGATCGAGGCCGAGCTCGTCCGACCCGGTTCGCGCGACGATGCCGGCAATATCAGGTACGGCCAGAAGCGCGGTCTGCAGCCTTGCATTCATCGCTAGCGACTCGTCGAGGTTGACGGACGGAAGCGTCTCGACGCTGACGATGACGTCGCCTTCATCCATGGTCGGCATGAAGGTCTTGCCGAGCTGGGTATAGGCGAAGCCCGCCGCGACGAGGCCGATCAGCGCCGCAGCCATCACCTTGCGCTCGTTGTTGAGGGCCCAGTCCAGTGCCGGCGCGTAGATCCGTTGGGCCGCACGCACCAGCAGGGGATCGCGATGTGACGCCGACTTGAGCACGAAGGAGGTTGCGACCGGGATCACGGTGAGCGCCAGCAGCAGCGAGCCGGCCAGCGCGAAGATGATGGCCAGCGCGACCGGGATGAACAGCTTGCCCTCCAACCCCTGCAGCGTCAGCAGCGGGACGAACACGATGATGATGATGAGCACACCCGAGGCGACCGGTTCCAGGACTTCGCAGACCGAACGGTAGATCAGGTGGATCAGCGGAGTGGCCTTGCCCGGGTCGTGCTTGCCGAGGTTGCCGACGATGTTCTCGACCACGACGACCAGCGCGTCGATCAGCATGCCGATCGCGATCGCAAGTCCGCCGAGGCTCATCAGATTGGCCGACATTCCCACCACGCGCATGACGATCAAGGCGATGACGATGGCCAGCGGCAGGCTGAGCGCGATCACCAGTGAGGCCCGCCAGTTGCCGAGGAAAAGCAGCAGAAGGACGATGACGAGGGCGGTGGCCTCGCCGAGGGCCCGCACCACGGTGCCGACGGCGCGGTTGACCAGGCGGCTGCGGTCATAGAACACGTTGATCGACACGCTCTTCGGCAGCGAGGGTTGCAGCTCCGCGAGCCGAGCACGCACGTCACGGATCAGCTGACCCGCGTTGGCGCCGCGTAAGCCGAGGACCAGTCCCTCGACGGTTTCGCCGCGGCCGTCCGCCGTGACGGCGCCATAGCGGGTCAGCGTCCCGACTTTGACGCTCGCGACGTCGTTGACCAGGATCGGCACGCCCTCGCGGGTGTCGACGACGATGGCCTTGATGTCCTCGATCGACCGGATGCTGCCTTCGATTCGAACCAGAGCGCTGTCCTCGCCCTGGTTCACCCGTCCGGCGCCGTCGTTGCGGCTGTTGGCTTCGATGGCCCGGCGAAACAAATCGTAGGAAATGCCGCGCGCGGCCAGCGCATCGTTGCGCGGCACGATCTCGAAGGCGCGGACATAGCCGCCGAGCGCATTGACGTCCGCAACGCCGGGGACGGTCCGCAAGGCCGGGCGGATCAACCAGTCGAGCAGGGTGCGGCGTTCCGCGAGCGACAGCTCGGGACTGTCGATCGTGAACATGAACATCTCGCCGAGCGGGCTCGTGATCGGCGCCAGACCGCCGCTCACCCCGTCCGGGAAATCGCGCGAGATGTTCGACAAGCGCTCCGAGACCTGGTTGCGTGCCCAGTAGATGTCGGTGCCGTCCTCGAAATCGACGGTGATGTCTGCCAGCGCGTATTTCGTGGTCGAACGAAGCACCTTCTTGTTCGGCAATCCGAGCAGTTCGAGCTCGACGGGAACGGTGATGCGCTGCTCGACCTCTTCGGGAGTGAGGCCCGCCGCCTTCATGATGACCTTGACCTGAACCGGCGAAACGTCAGGAAAGGCATCGATCGGCAAGCCGGGCAGGAGGACAGCGCCGGCGCCGATCACCAGCAGCACGCCGAGCATGACGAACAGTCGCTGCGACAGTGCGAACGCGACCAGGCGCCGGAGCATTTACTGCCCCAGTCCGGAGAGGATGCCGCGAAGCGCCGAGATGCCGCCGATCGCGATCTCATCCCGGGCCGAGACGGCGCCCGCTACGACCACATGGTCCTGATCTTCCGCAAGCAGCTTGACCGGCACCAGCCGGAAGCCGCCGTCAAAGGCGACGAAGACCGACGTTTGCTCGCCCCGCCGGACTAGCCCGCTGTAAGGGATCTCCCAGGCGCTTTCGCCGGTCGAGAGAAATCCGATGCGGGCCGCGGTGGTCTGGCCGGGATGCAGCTCGCCGTCGTTGGGGACTTCCGCGCGAACCAGAATAGTCTGGGTGGCCGGATCGATGGTCTCTGAGACCAACACGACCTTGCCCGGGGTGGAATAGCCCTCGATCTCGACTTTCGCGCCGGTACGGATCGCTCGAATATTGGCGGCAGGGATCGCGATTTCCGCCCATAGCGGCGAGAGCCGCGCCAACTTGACGAGCGGTGCGGATTGTTCGAGCCGCTGCCCTGGTGACACCGCGAGTTCGACCACGGACGCGGCTTGCGGTGCATTGACCGTGAGCGTCCCGCTGATCGCCGCTTGCTGGGCCAGCCGGGAGATTGCATCGTCGGACATCCCGCTCAGATGCAGCATCTGACGCCGTTCGGCGACGACGAGGGCGGCCTGGCGCGCTTCGGCCTGGCTGGCCTCCAGCACGCGTTGCGGCACGGCCTTGCCCTCGAACAGATCCGCATTCCGATTGAGTTGCTGGTTGGCGAGATGCTCCTGCGCGATCGCGTGCAGATAGTCGCGTTGCTGGGAGACGAAGCTCGGACTTTCCAGAGTGACCAGCGGCTGGCCGGCCGTGGCGCGGTCACCGCGCCCGACCAGGAGATTGGCGACCATGCCGGCCACAGGTGCGCTGACGACCCACAATTGTTGCGTCGGGATGACGATCTGGACGGGATAGGGCAGCGTCAGATCGGTCCGGCTCGCGACCGGATGGGTCACGCGCACCCCGAGATTGCGCGCCTGCGCATCGCTCAGCTTCACCTCGTCCTGTGCCATCGACACGGAAGGTAACAAGCTCAATGCAATGGCGATGAGCGTACGAGCGAGCGTGCCGCCAGAGAAGGTGAGAAGGAGAGGTCCGTGGCGGACTCGCATGAGGAATGTCCCGCATTCGCCGGCGAGCGAAGCGCTGCTCGATTGAAGGTTTCGCTTAACCCACCAGCGCGTTGGGGCGTTGATCTGTCTCAAGCGGGCCCACCACTTTGGAAGGCTGCTCGCCGTCCCGGGAGGGCTTCGGTTGATCTTGCTCAATTCCGTCCCAGCCCGGGAAGCTAGGCTGGCTTTGCATCCTTCGGAGAGGCGGCCGTGAGACCAACAAGATTCGCGTCGATCCTGGCAACCGGCTTTGTCGCGCTGGTTGGGCTCGTGCAGCCGGCACTCTCCCATAGCGGAACGGCGCAGGACCCCTGGAGTTCTGCGCACATCGAAATGCTGCCGCCTGAAATCCGAGCGGACGTGCGGAAATGGGATGCAGCGTGCGGCGCGCCAATCGCCGCTGCCCAACGCTTTGCTCTTTATCTGACCGTGCCGGGCGCTCAATTCCTGGCTCTCCATTTTGACGACTTTCGTTGCCGCAACAGGGCAGTTTATTGCGGGTCCGCAGGGTGCCTGCACGAGGTGTATGTCTCGAAAAGCGGGCGTTACAGACGTGTGCTTTCCGTGCACGCTCATGACGTTCGGCTGTCTTCTTCCCACGATCAGGCCGTCGTTGAAGTCGTGGACGGGAGGGGCACGAGCCGCACGCTGTGGTGGAACGGAAGCCGATTTGTCGGCAGATGAGCGTTTGAGAAGCCTTCGTGCCGGGGCATCCCCGGGCTCGCTCATGATGGACGCTTCCTCCCGGTGATCATCGCCTTCACCAGGCTCTCGCGGTGCTCGAAGCTCGCCACGAGGACGCCAAGCACATGGACGACGACGAGGCCGATCGAGAGGTTGGCGAACGCCTCATGGACCTCTTCCACCCATTTTGCTCCCCAGAAGCTGCCAATCGTCATCATGTAACCGGTGGTGCAGGTGCCGATCAGCATGACGATCAGCGCCACGACCATCGTGCCGCCGGCAGGATTGTGGCCGAGATAGCGTGGCGCCCTCAGCAGCGCCACGTCGCGCATGTAGGCGAGCACCGCGCGCGGCGAGCGCACGAAGTCGCTGAAGCGCGCATAGCGCGGCCCCACGAAGCCCCATAAGATCCGTAGCGCGAGCAACCCCGCAATCGTGTAGCCGGCGGCGATATGGACATTCTCGATCTCGTCACCGGTCGCATACGCGAGCAGAAACAGCCCGGCCAGCGACCAATGGAACACGCGCACAAAGGGGTCCCAGACCTTGACGGTGGCCGGCGGCTTCTCGCCGCCGGCCACGATCGCATCGTGAATCGAGCTCATGGCGCGGCCTCTTACAGCTGACCGACGATCTGGCCGCTGGTCGGATCGACGAACAATTCGACCCGGCTGCCGGACTTGTCGATGGTGTAGAGTTCGCCGCAGGCGTTCTTGAGCTTGGCCTTCTGGACTTTGTAGCCCTGGGCTTCGACCTTGGCCTGCAGTTGTTCGAGCGGCAGCCAGCTTGTCTGCGGCGCCGCAGTGCAGGGACGCCCGAGGCTGCCGGCATGAGCGGTCGCGGTGGCTGCGAGCAAGGCGGCGGTCGCGATGAAGATGGTGATGTTGCGCATGGTTCTCTCCGGCTTGTGGCGCCCGGCCGCGTCATGCGGCGAGGCGATGGACGGACACTGGCAGAAGAGCGCTGACGGCCACCTGTTGATCCACGTCAGCGTTCTGTCAGGTCGATTAGGGCATTCTTTGCGAATGCAGCCCGCCAGCCTCCTGGGATTCCTCGCGGTGCCATTGCTGGCAGGGGTCCTGCTCGCGCCGGTGCCTGCCGCAGCAGGCGGCCACGATAAAGGCGCGCCCGACGCGGTTCGCCGTGCAGTCGAGGCGGGTGAGATCAAGCCGCTCGCCGACATTCTCGCATCCATTCGCGGCAAGCTGCCGGGTGAGGTTGCCGGCGTGGAGATAGAGCGCGAGCGTGGCCGCTGGATCTACGAGTTTCGCGTCGTCGACGACAAGGGCCGCCTCTACGAGGTGTACGTCGATGCGCGCAGCGGCGAGATCGAACGCGTCAAGGAGAAGTGATGCGCCTGCTGCTCGTGGAGGACGACCGACGGATCGCGGCCGATGTGGAGAGGGCGTTACAAGCGGCCGGCTATGTGGTCGAGACCGTCCGCAACGGCGAGGAAGCCTGGTTCCGCGGTGATACCGAGGACTACGGCGCCGTCATCCTCGATCTCGGCTTGCCCGACATGGACGGCCTGGCGGTGCTCAAGCGCTGGCGCGCGAACGGACGCTCCATGCCGGTGCTGATCCTGACGGCGCGCGGCAGCTGGGCCGAGCGCGTCGATGGTATCGACGCGGGCGCCGACGATTACCTGCCTAAGCCCTTCCGCATGGAGGAACTGCTGGCGCGGCTGCGCTCGATCGTGCGCCGCTCGGCAGGCCATGCCTCCTCACGGATCGTCGCCGGCGACGTCGAACTCGACGACCGTCAGATGAAGGTGACGCTGCGCGGCGTACCCGTCGCGTTGTCGCCGCTGGAATATCGCCTGATCGCCTTTCTCTTGCACCACCGCGGCCGTGTGGTGTCGCAGCACGAGCTCGACGAAAACGTCTATGGCCACGGCGAGGATCACGAGTCGAACGCCCTCGAGGTGCTGGTCGGCCGGGTGCGCAAGAAGCTCGGCGCCGATCTGATCGAGACCAGGCGCGGCTTCGGCTATCTGATACCGGAGACGACGCCGTGAGCTGGGGCTCGTTGCGGCTGCGACTGGTGGCCGGCGGCGTTGTGGCCATCCTGGTTGCGCTGACCATTGCCGGCGCCGGGCTGACGCTGCTGTTCGAACGCCACGTCACGCGCACGATCGGCAGCGACCTCGACATCTATTTGAAGCAGCTCGTCGCGGGTATCGACGTCGATGCCCAGGGCAAGCTGGTGGTGGGCCGGCCGCCGGCCGATCCGCGTTTTGCCGACCCGCTTTCGGGCCTGTACTGGCAGGTATCGGACGACGGCGGTCAGGTGCTGCGTTCACGTTCGCTGTGGGACACGGCGTTGGACCTGCCGCAGGACGAGCCGTCGCCTCGCGAATTGCACCGTCACGTCATCCCCGGGCCGGCGAACGCGCGGCTCCTGGTCAGTGAACGCCGCGTGCTGCTGACCGTGGGCGACCGCCGCGTCCCGGTGCGCGTCGCGGTGGCGGCCGATCTTGCCCGCGTGTCGGTCGCCGCCTCGCAATTCGCCAGGGATCTGGCACTGGCGCTCGGCCTGCTGGGGCTGGTGCTGGCGGCGGCCACCTCGATCCAGGTCGGACTGGGCCTACGTCCGCTCGATGCACTTCGCCGCGGCGTCGCCGACGTCCGCTCAGGCCAACGCAAGCATCTCCCCGTCGACGTCCCTGCCGAGGTGAAGCCGCTGGTGGAAGAGGTGAACAATCTGATCGACGCCCAGGAAGGCGAGATCGAACGTTCGCGCAGCCGCGCCGCCGACTTGGCGCATGGGCTGAAGACGCCGCTCGCCGCGCTCGCGGCCGACGTCGCGCTTTTGCGTCAGCGAGGTGAGCAGGACGTTGCCAAGGCCATCGAAGCTGTCGCCGACGCGATGAGCCGTCATGTCGACCGCGAGCTGGCACGCGCCCGGGCGCGAGGCACGGCACGACAGCGTGGCGGTATCTCCACGCCCCTCAGACCGCTTGTCGAGTCCCTGATACTGACGCTGGCGCGCACGCCTGCCGCGCAGAGGCTTGAATTCAAGGCCTGCATAACGGGCGAACCGAGCGTGCCGCTCGATCGCACCGATCTGGCCGAAGTGCTAGGCAATCTCCTGGAAAATGCCGCCCGTCACGCCAAGAGCCAGGTGCGCATTGGCGCGGATGCCATTGCGGGCCCGGCGATCACGGTCGAGGACGACGGGCCGGGCATCGCGGCCGCCGAACGTCCGCGCGTGCTCGAACGCGGTGCGAGACTGGATGAGCGCGGCGAGGGCGCCGGCCTCGGCCTCGCGATCGTTCAGGACGTGCTCAGTGCCTATGGATGGCTGCTTGTCCTCACCGATTCCGAGCTCGGCGGACTGAAAGCCGTCATCGCGCCAGAGGGCAGCCGCGATCAAACGGCCGCTGCTGGTTGAAGACCCTAAAGCGCGATGCGATTAGGATGAAACGTCATCGCTCTTCAGGTTGTTGTTTGAGCATGATCTTTTCGGAAAACCGCTGCGCACTTTTCCGGATCATGCTTTAGCGCCGCACGATCGAGCCGGCGCGGCTGACCAGGCGGGCGAGTGCGCGGAAGCGGCTGCCGACGCGGTCGGCGACGAGGTCGCCGAGGCGGTGCTCGAACACCAGCATCAGCTTGCGGCCCTGGCTGCGGAAATGCGTGGCCGGCAGCACGCCCGGGCGCGCCGCCGAGATCAGATGCGCGACGCGGAACGCCGCCCCCAAGAGGCGCGCGCGTTCGAGCTGCGCCGGCGTCAGCAGCTCCTGCATGGTGACCGGCGGCTGGTTTTCCTCGCTCAGGCCCGCATAGCGATAGAACACCGACAGGCCGACGAAGGCACGCTCGGTGTGGGTGATCGCGCCGAAATTGCCGTTGACGACGAGGCTCAGCGTCTGCTCGCCGCGGTGATCGGGATGCACGCGCCAGCCGATATCGGACAGCAGGCACGCGGTGTGGCGCAAGCGGCGGTCCTCCTCGGTCTCGCGCAGCTTCACCACACGCGCGAGGCGGTCGGTCCAGGCGATCAGCTCGTGGGCGTGCTTGGCCGAGCGCGACAGCAGCTGGTTCAGCTCTTCCGCGGCGCAGATCAGGCCGTCCTTGTTGCGTTCCGGCTCCGACAGCTTCTCGTGCAGCAGGCCCTCGCGCACGCCGAAGGTCGAGAACACGATCGTCTTCGGCTTCGCCACCCGGATGATGTGCTCGAGCACCAGCGCCGCATAGGTGAGAAGGGGGCGGCGGGCATCGGCGACGCTCTCGATGTCGGCGAGCATGTCCGCGGCCGCCAGGCGACGGAGACGACGCGAGAAGTCGAGCGCTTCAGCCGCCGACAGCGAGTAACCGTGCATCACCTGGAGCGGATAGCCGCTCTGGATGATGTGAATGCGCGCCAGCGCGCGCCAGGTGCCGCCGACGGCGTAGAAGGTGCGGCCGCTGCCGGCGGTGAGCTGCGGCACCTCGTCGAGCTCCTCGCGCACGATGCGATCGGCGCGCTTGAGCGATTTATGCGCGAGGTCCTGCAGCGCGAGGCCCCCCAGCGGCAGCGTCACGCCGCTGCGCACGCTGTTCCTGCGCACGTCGATCAATTCGAGCGAGCCGCCGCCGAGGTCGCCGACGATGCCGTCGGGATGGTGGATGCCGGAGATCACGCCGAGCGCCGACAGCCGCGCCTCGCGCGGGCCCGAGAGGATCTCGATCTTCACGGCGCAGATGCGCTCGGCCTTCGCGATGAAGTCGGGGCCGTTGGAGGCGTCGCGGCAGGCCGCGGTCGCGATCGCGAACACGCGCCCGACCTGCATCACACGGCACAATGCGCGAAAGCGCCTCAGCGAGGTCAGCGCCTTGTCGACGGCGTCGGGCGCGAGCAGACCGGTGCTCTGCACCTCGCGGCCGAGGCCGCACAGCGTCTTCTCGTTGAAGATCGGAATGAGGCTCCGCGTCAGCCCCTCGTAGACGACGAGACGGACCGAGTTGGAACCGATATCGATGACCGCGACGCTCGAGCCGCGCTTGCGCGGCCGCTTCACGTCGAACATCCCTGATCAGGATTGATGGCGTTCGTTCCGGCGCGTGAGACGACGCGGCGAGGATTCCTTGAGCGACTTTCCACGGCCAGACAGACTCGGATTTGTCATGAAGTAGTTGTGGACGTTGAAAGGCTCCTCGCCTTTCGCGGTCTTCATACGCGTTGAGGACCCGTCCGGCAACAATTGCCAGCTCTGCTCATTGTCCTTGAGATTCGCGACCATGATCTGTTCGAGAACCTGCTGATGCACCGTCGGATTCTGCAGCGGACACAGCACCTCGACGCGGCGGTCGAGGTTGCGCGGCATCATGTCGGCGGAGGAGATATACACAGCCGCTTTGGCGCTCGGCAGGCCCTGGCCCATGCCGAAGCAGTAGATTCGGCCGTGTTCCAGGAAGCGTCCGATGATCGACTTGACGCGGATGTTCTCGGACAGGCCGGGAATGCCGGGGCGCAGGCAGCAGATACCGCGCACCACGAGCTCGACCTGCACGCCGGCCTGGGAAGCCTCATAGAGCGCGTCGATGATGTCGGGGTCGACCAGTGCATTCATCTTCATCCAGACCGCACCGTGGCGGCCGTGGCGCGCATGCGCGGTCTCGCCCTGGATGTGCTCGATGATGCGCTTGCGCAAGGTCAGCGGCGACACCGCCATCTTCTCCAGATCGCTCGGCGCGGCATAGCCGGTGATGAAATTGAACACACGCGCGGCGTCGCGGCCGATGGTCGGATCCGAGGTGAAGTAGGAGAGGTCGGTGTAGATGCGCGCGGTGACCGGGTGATAATTGCCGGTGCCGGTATGGACGTAAGTCGTGAGGCTGCCGCCCTCGCGGCGCACCACCATCGAGAGCTTTGCGTGCGTCTTCAGTTCGAGGAAGCCGTAGACGACCTGCACGCCGGCGCGTTCGAGGTCGCGTGCCCAGCGGATATTGGCTTCCTCGTCGAAGCGCGCCTTCAGCTCGATCAACGCGGTGACGGATTTGCCGGCCTCGGCGGCTTCCGCCAGCGCGCGGACGATCGGCGAGTTGTTGGAGGTGCGGTAGAGCGTCTGCTTGATCGCGACGACATCGGGGTCGCGCGTGGCCTGCTGCAGGAACTGCACCACCACGTCGAAGGATTCGTAGGGATGATGGACCACGAGGTCCTTCTGCCGGATCGCGGCAAAGATGTCGCCGCCATGCTCGCGCACGCGCTCGGGGTGGCGCGGCACGTAAGGGGTGAATTCGAGATCGGGCCGGTCGAGGCGGGTGAGCTGCGAGAGCTCGTTCATCGCCTGCACGCCGTCGACCAGGAACACCTCGTCATCGGCGGCCGACAGCGCGTGTTGAACGAAGTTGCGCAGCTCCTCCGGCATCTTGGCGTCGATCTCGAGCCGGATCACCGATCCGCGGCGGCGGCGCTTCAGCGCGGTCTCGAACAGGCGGACGAGGTCTTCCGCCTCTTCCTCGATTTCGAGCTCGGAGTCGCGGATGATGCGGAAGGCGCCCTGGCCGTGCAGATTGTAGCCGGGGAACAGGCGGTTGATGAACAGGGCGGTCGCCTGCTCCAGCGAGATCAGCCGGACGGCCTTGCCCTCGGTCGGCAGGCGGATGAAGCGGTCGATCTTGCCGGGCATGCGGATCAGCGCGTTCATCTGCTTGCCGTCGGCGGCGCGCGTGAGCTGGAGCGCGATGGTGAAGCCGAGGCTCGGGATGAACGGGAAGGGGTGGGCCGGGTCGATCGCCAGCGGGGTCAGCAGCGGGAATACGTTGCTGAGGAAGTAGTCCTCGATCCAGGTCCGTTCCGCCTTGGTGACCTCCTTGCCCTCGACGAGCACGATGCCGACATCGGCCAGCGTGCCGCGCAGGTCGCGCCAGATCGCCTGCTGGTCGGAGGCGAGCTCGGAGACGGTGCGGTTGATCAGCGCGAGCTGTTCGGACGGCGTCAGGCCGTCGGGGCTGCGTTCGGCAATGCCCTCACGCACCTGGGCCTTGATGCCGGCGACGCGGACCATGAAGAACTCGTCGAGGTTATTCGCCGAAATCGACAGGAATCGCACCCGCTCCAGCATGGGGTGGCTGGGATTGACCGATTCCTCCAGGACGCGGCGGTTGAAATGCAGCCAGGAGAGCTCGCGGTTGATGAATCGCTCGGGACTCGATGCGATCGCCGGCAGGCTCTCGGTCTCTGGGGCTTTTTCTTTAGTTTCAACAGCTTGCGCAGAGTCCATCAGAAGTCGGTCCATCCAGTTCGCCCCAATTTGCGACTTATGCGCAAAACCGGCCGGAGCATGTGTTAGAGCGATGACGTTTCGATGACATTGATGTTCCGCCGGTTCGCCGCGTCAAGCGGGCTTGGCGTGGGTCTGGAGGCGGCCACGGAGGCCGATCAGGCGTCGCGGAGCAGCTCGGCGGCCAGCGCCCGGGTGACCGGGCGGCCGAGCCTGAGGGCTTCGCTGTCGAGCAGTTCCACGGCCTGGCGGGCGGCGGCCGAGGACCGCTCCAGGCGGGTGGCGAGGTAGCCGACCACGCTCTCGTCCACGGTGAGCTGGCGGTCGGCGCAGAATTTGACGATCAGGCCGCGGAACAGCTGGTCGTCGGGCGGTAGCAGCGCGACCACTGGAACGGCGCGCAGACGCGAGCGCAGGTCGCGAAGCTCGATCTCCAGCGAGGCCGGCACCTCGCGTCCGGTGAACAGGACGTAGGCGCCATCCTCGCGGGCGAGGTTCATCAGGTGGAAGAGGGCGCGTTCGTCAAATTCCCTGGCCTTGATATCCTCGACCACCAGCGCACCGGTGGCGAGCGTGCCCGGGACCCCCGCAGCGGTCAGCGCATTGGCCGTGGTGGAGCGGGCCCCTGATGCCTCGGCCCAGATCGCGGCGAGATGGCTCTTGCCGCTTCCTTCGGGACCGGCCAGCCACATGATCCGGTTCGGCCATTCCGGCCAGCTGTCGATCAGGCCGAGACCGGCCGCATTGGCGGGGCCTTCGAGGAAATTGTCCCGGCTGAGGCTCTCCGCATGCGGAAGCGAAAACGCCAATTGTCGGGGGTGAACGCGGCCTGGCACGCTTGCTTTGCTCCATGCCGGCGCGCCGGCGTCATTCGAAGAGGTCGGACGTATCGAGCGGGAGTTGGCCTTTTACGGGGCCGCATCGCCTCTCATTTGGCCTCGATCGTGCTACTTGGCCTCGATCGTGCTACTTGGCCTCGATCGTGCTCATGTGCCGCAGCCACTCGACCAGATAGAGCGACACGGAGGAGAGTGTGAAGACCGTGACGAGGCCCATCAGGATGATATCATAAGGGGCCGGCTTGAAGCCGAAGGCAAGCGCTGCCAACACGAGCGCCGCGAACGCCACCTGTGCCACGGTGTTGAGCTTTGACACTTTCGACGGCTTCATCTCGACGGGCCGGTCGAACAGCCAGGACACGATCACGGCGGCGACGATCATGATGTCGCGCGAGACCACCAGGATCACGATCCAGCGCGGAATTGCGCCCCAGATGCCCAGCGCCATGTAGATCGAGACCAGCAGCGCCTTGTCCGCGAGCGGGTCGAGCAGGGCGCCGAGCTCGCTCGTCATGTTGAAGCGCTTGGCCAGGAAGCCGTCCACGGCGTCGCTGATACCGGCGATCAGGAAGACGGCGAACGCGACCTCCATTTGGCTCGACACGATGGCCCAGACGATGATCGGGACCAGCATGATGCGGCCCAGGGTAATGATATTCGGAATACTCACGAAAGCGCTTCCCGGCACCCGGTCTGACCTCGAATCCGGCCTCTCGGGAGGCTGAACCGGTTGATATCTCTACATAGTATACGGCGGTGCGCCATGCGAGCCATTGCGCGTCCCCGGAATTCGACGTAACCAGCCGCGAACCCACTGGAAATCGGGCATGACCGACCGCAAAAACGGCCTCACTTACGCCGATTCAGGCGTCGATATCGATGCGGGCAACCGCCTGGTCGACCTGATCAAGCCGATGGTGCGCGCCACCGCACGGCCGGGCGCCGACGCCGAGATCGGCGGTTTCGGCGGCCTGTTCGACCTCAAGGCGGCCGGTTTCAAGGATCCGGTCCTCGTGGCCGCGACCGACGGCGTCGGCACCAAGGTCAAGATCGCGATCGAGACCGGGCTGCATGGCGGGATCGGCATCGATCTCGTCGCCATGAGCGTCAACGACCTCGTGGTGCAGGGCGCCGAGCCGCTGTTCTTCCTGGACTATTTCGCGTGCGGCAAGCTCGATCCGGAGGCGACGGCCTCGATCGTCGCGGGCGTCGCGGAGGGCTGCCGCGAATCCGGCTGCGCCCTGATCGGCGGCGAGACCGCCGAGATGCCCGGCCTGTACAAGGACGGCGATTACGACCTCGGCGGCTTTGCCGTCGGTGCTGCGGAGCGGGGCACGCTGCTGCCGCGCAAGGACATCGCGGCTGGCGACGCCGTGATTGGTCTCGCCTCGTCGGGGGTGCATTCGAACGGCTTCTCGCTGGTGCGCAAGATCGTGGAACAATCGGGCCTCGGCTTCGAGGCGCCTGCGCCGTTCGCCCCGGTCATGACCCTTGGCGGCGCGCTGCTGACGCCGACGAAACTTTACGTCAAATCCTGCCTGCGCGCGATCCGCGAGACCGGCGCGGTGAAGGGGCTCGCCCACATCACCGGCGGCGGCTTCACCGACAACATTCCGCGCGTGCTGCCGAACAGCCTCGGCGTCGGTATCGATCTGGCGCGCCTGCCGGTGCTGCCGGTGTTCAAATGGCTGGCCGCGCAGGCCGGCATCGCCGAGCTGGAGATGCTGCGCACCTTCAACTGCGGCATCGGCATGATCGCGATCGTCGAGCCCGATAAGGTCGACGAGGTCATGCAGGTCTTCACCGACGCCGGTGAGACCGTGGCGCAACTCGGCACCGTGATCCCGGCCGAGGGCGAGCACCGCGTCGTCTATAACGGCCATCTCGACATGGCACTGTAATGACTGGCGCTGTGATGAAGCGCCGCGTCGCCATCCTGATCTCCGGCCGCGGCTCCAACATGTCCGCGCTGATCAGGGCCGCAAGCGCGGCGGATTTCCCGGCGGAGATTTCGCTCGTCATCTCGAACAAGGCCGATGCGCTCGGCCTTGAACGGGCCAAGGCAAGCGGCGTGAACACGCTGGTGATCGAGAGCAAGCCGTTCGGCAAGGACCGCGCCGGTTTCGAGAAGGTGCTGCAGGCGGCGCTCGACCAGCACGGCATCGAGCTGATTTGTCTGGGCGGCTTCATGCGCCTGTTCACGGCCGAGTTCACCAGGGCATGGTACGGGCGGATGCTCAACATCCATCCCTCGCTGCTGCCGTCCTTCCCCGGTCTCGACCCGCACGGCCAAGCCTTGCGCGCCGGCGTCAAGCTGTCCGGCGCGACGGTGCACTTCGTCATCCCCGAGACCGATGCCGGCCCGATCGTGATGCAGGGCGCGGTTCCCGTGAGCGATCACGACACGGGGGATACGCTGTCGGAGCGCATCCTCGAGGTCGAGCACCGCATCTATCCGGAAGCGCTACGTCTGCTCGCGACCGGCAAGGTCCGGATCGAGGGTGATGTGTGCAAGACGGCGGGGAGCGCGGCGTCGGAGAATTTTCTGGTTGCGCCGGTGGTGAGCTGAGCCGCATTCCTGCGACGGGCGTCCCAAACAAAATCCCCCGGCAGAGCCGGGGGCAACGTCATGATCTCTCTCGCGTAGCTTTGAGAGACGTCAGGAGACCTTGAGGTTCTCCGCGGATGCTTTGCCGCGGTTCTCCACGAGGTCGTATTCAACCACCTGGTTCTCGTTGAGGGTCGAGAGTCCGGCACGCTCGACGGCGGAGATGTGGACGAACACGTCCTTGTCGCTGCCGTTCGGCTTGATGAACCCATAGCCCTTGGTCGGGTTGAACCATTTGACGGTGCCCTTTTGCGGCATCCTCAGTCTCCTCCACTAGATATAAAAAAGACGCGGCCGCTTTTCGCGTGCCACGCCACAAACGGGCTTCCGGGAGTCTGTTCGAGTCTTGAGTCTCAATGTCGCGAAACGCACAGCCGAGCGGCCAATTCCGATTGTGTCCAACATTGCAACATGAAAATCGCCCGTTAGCAAGCCGCGCGTAAATTTCAAGGGCGGGCGGATTGTGCCGTTCTGCAATTTCCGACCTGTGGCCGCGGAACCACAATCGAGGGCAATAGCCTCGGTGACCGCGGGCTAAGCAGTTGACCCTCCGTGGCAGTTCGGCACAAATCGCGACATGCGTGCGCCGCGCGTGTTGCATTTTTGCGCGCCGCCATTTGCTTCGGGATTTGTCGTCATGTGCTGCACATCGCAGCCCTCCGGGACACGGCAGACGATCGGGCTGGACCGCGTCCGCAGGGTCGCGGCAGCGATCGCGACGGCGTTTGCGATCGTCGTGATGATGTCGGCCACGTCGCCAGTCTTCGCGCAAAGCCCGACGCCTACGCCGACCCCGACGCCCACGCCGTCACCCACCCCGATCCCGTCCCCGTCGGCCGGCAACGCCGCGCTCGATCTCGGCTCGAATTTTCTGGAGCGGCTCGGCAACCGGGCATCGAACGGTTTCGACCGGGCGTTCCGGACCAATCCCGGCGGCGGCGGCGCGTCCGCCAGCACCGAAGACCCGCGCTACCGCACCTGGTTCGAGGGCTACGGCATCTCGGTCCGGACCGATGCGCAAGGCGACTTCGTCGGCGACAAGCGCAAAACGGTTGGCGGCGTCGCAGGCTTCGGCGCGCGCGTGGCCCCGGGCGTCAATCTCGGCTTCTCGGTCGACCAGAGCCACACCGACATCGACGTCCCGCTGGCGCTGCAGTCGGCCACGCTCGACCTGACGCAAATCGGCTTCAACGGCTCGGTCGACAAGGGGCCATGGACCTGGGCCTTTGCCGTGGTGCACGGTTTCGGCAAGGTCCGTTCCAGCCGCGACACCGGCCTTGGCCTTGCGACCGCGGGCTATCGCGCCGCGGTCGATGGCGCGCTGACCGAGATCAGCTATTACTGGACCAAGGACCAGATGCGCATCGTGCCCAAGGGCGCACTGGAATATGTGCGCGCCACCAGCGCGGCGTTCCAGGAGGCCGGCGGCCTCGATCCGCTCAACGTTGGTTCGACGGCGCTCTCACGCGCACGCATCATGATCGGGGCCGAGATCGGCCGCTACTTCATCATCGACCAGAAGATCCTGGACCTGTCCGCCTACGGCAAGTTCGTCGACAATTTCCATCAGGACCTGGGATCCGTCCAGGTCAGCCTCGGCGCCCAGAACATCGTCGTTCCCGGGATCGGCGAGAGCCGTTACGGCGTGGATGCCGGTGCCTCGGCTTCGCTGAGCCTGACCAGCGTGGCGCGGCTCTACGTCAATTACGACGGCAAGTTCCGCAACGAGCTGACCTCGCACCAGGGCACGGTCGGCTTCGAATATCGCTGGTAGGCGCAGCCTCCTAGGTCGGCGTCGCCGCGACATATCCCGTCAATCCAAAACCCTCGCGCGCCCCCGTCATCATCGGCACCAGCGCGTTCGGATGGATGAACTCGTCGCGGAAGCAGGGATGGGTCTTGGGATCGAAGATCTTCTTCAGCCAGTCGACCACGATCTTGTGGCGCTCGGAGGTGCGGAATTCCCGGTGATAGGTGAGCCAGAGATCGGCGTGGTGGCTGACGCCGAGATCGACGGCGATCAGCGGCGCGCCGAGCGCGATCGAGACCGTCGGCAGGAAGCCGATGCCGGCGCCGCGCTCGACGGCATAGAGCACGCCGACCGAGGAGTTGGTCTTGATCCCGACGATGCCCTCGAGCGACTTCAGTCCGAGCACGCGCGCGTAGGCGCCGTCGTCGACCTGCGGCGCGCTCTGCTTGATGATGCGGTGGTTCTTCAGGTCGGCCAGCGTCGCCGGCACGCCGTAGAGATTTTCGTACTCCTTGGAGACGAAGGGATAGATGTGCAGACGCCCGAGCTTGGCGACGATCAGATCCGGATTGGTCGGCGGCTCGAGCTGGATCGCGATGTCCGATTCAAGCCGTGCGACGTCGGCCTGCTCCATCGCGCAGCGCAGATCGACGGTGATCTTGCGGTAGGTCTTCTGGAAGTCGATCAGTCGCGGCAGGATCCAGAAATTGCCCGGGCCTTCCGTCACCGCGACGCGCACTGTGCCTGAGGTGTCGTTCGACGACCGCGAGGCGCGCCGGAAGACGTTGAAGGCATGACGCTCCATATGCGCAACGTCGGCGATCATCGCGGTGCCTTCATCGCTGAGCGTGAGCCCGCTCTGGTCGCGCAGGAACAGCTTGCAGCCGATGCTCTCTTCGAGCCGGTCGATCCGGCGCATCAGCGTCGTGGAGGTGAGCCCGAGCTCCTCAGCAGCGTTGCGAAAACTTTTATATTTTGCGCACGCTAAAAACAGTTTCAAATCGTCCCAGGACGCACCCAGGGCTTCTTCACGGTGCTGCATCATAGCAGCACCCCGGTGCAATAACTGCTGCATACTCCTGATCCCCAGCCGCTAAGCTCGTCGGCATAGCGGGGCACGAAAGCCCGGACGATAGAGGCGCGATATGGCTATGGAAAGGGGCTCGTTTGCCGCAAGGCATGATTTCGATGCCTTGCCGCTGAGCCCGGATGTGGATGTCCGCTGCGCGCAATTGTCCGAAATTGCACCGCTTTCGCAGATGGCGCACCGGCTGGTGCCGGGCGTGCGGATCGGGACAGCCGAACTTGCGCATTACTTCACGTTCGATCCCCAGAGCATCCTGACGTTCCGCCGGAAAGGCGATCTCGTCGGCGGCATGGCTTTCCTGTTTCTCAATGACCGCGGGCACGATGCGCTGCTGCTCGACGAGATCTGCCTCGCCGCGCCCGAGACGCGCTATCTCGCTTCCGCGAACGAAGAGGTCGCTGCCATCTACATCTGGGCAATCGCGGCGACGGGACGCGGTATCGCCGGTCTCGGCAAGGCTGCAGCACATCTGCGACAGCTAAGGTTTCGCAGCGCCGATTGCTATGCGCAGCCGTCAACGGTGGCCGGACGCGACATCATGAAGGCGACCGGCTTTGCGCCGGTCCCGAGCTTCCAGCCCGACCTCTGGTGCTACGAGCGGCCCTGGCATCGGCAGCCGATGCGGATGCCAGGCGCGATCATCCAAGCAAGGAGTTTTGCAGATGCACGGTACTAGGATTCCCGTCGCCAAGCCCTGTTCCCGCGCCATCACCATCCGCCTTGCGCGCGATCCAAGCGATCTCATGCTGGTCACTGCCATTCGCTCGGCGGTCTATCTCGCCGAGCAGGATTGTCCGTTCGAGGAGGAGTTCGACGGCAACGACATGGTCGCGGCCCATTTCATCGGCTTCGTCGGCAACGAGCCCGCAGGCTGCCTGCGGGTGCGCTTCTTCGGCGATTTCGCCAAGGTGGAGCGGCTCGCGGTCCGCCACCAATACCGGCGCTCGCGCGTCTCGTTCAAGCTGGTGCAGGCCAGCGTCGACTATGTGAAGCGCAAGGGTTTTCGCAAGATCTACGGCCAGGCGCAGGACAGGCTGGTCGATTTCTGGGCCCATTTCGGCGCCAAGCCGCTCGGCCACAATCGCAAGGTCACGTTCTCGGATTTTTCCTACACGGAAATGCTGCTGGAGATCGAGCCGGGCCCGGACGCGATCACGCTGGACAGTGATCCCTACGTGATCATCCGCCCCGAAGGCGATTGGGACCGGCCGGGCGTGCTCGACGCTTCGGCGGGGCGGGCGGTGACCTCACCGCTGCGAGATCTCGCGCTCGCCGACCGTTGAAACTGGTGCAGCCCTGCGCAAGACAATGCTGGCTTCCATTCACGAAGATCCGCCGATCCTGGTCTGCGCGGATCTCCAGGTCGAATATCTGACCCCTGGGCGCCGCCACGTCGTCCTCGACGGCGACGCCGTCACTGCGCGCTGCCTGGAACTCCTGACCTTGTGGCGGGGCAATCTCTGGCCGGTGATGCATCTGAAGCGCATCGCACAGGCGGCGTGGTTCAATCCGGCATCGAGGCTGACCGATTGGATCGCGGAGACCAAGCCGCGGCCGGGAGAAATGACGTTCGACCATCCGCTGCCGTCGGCCTACAGCTCGTCACGGTTTGTGGACTACATGTCCAATATCCGCACTGTGCGCTGCATTCTGATCGGTTTTTCCCTGGACGAGACCATCCTGGCCACCGCCGTTGATGGGTTTCACCGCAGCCATCGCTACCAGGTCGTCGCTGACGCCGCGGCTTGCCGGCAGCCGGGTACGGGCGATGCCGCCGCCTATAAGCATGCGGTAGTGAATGTCATCGGGAATTTTGCTACAATCCAGTCCAGCGCCGAACTGATCAGAACCAGCGGCGCCGTTGCGGTGTAGGCGGCCGCGACCGGCGGATGGGGTGAGAGATTGTCACGGGGAGACGAGCTCAAGGAGCTGGCGAGCGATCTGTCGCGTGCGGCCGAGAGGGCGCGCGGGCTGGGTTTGCCGACGACGGTCTATCTGCTCTCGATGGCGCTGGTGGAGGTGAGGGAAGCCGCCGCCGGCACTGACGACGGGCATGACGACGACGCGGCATGAGAGCTGCTCCACGTGTTGCTTCGTCATGAGCGGATTTGTCACGTGCGGCAATGTCACGTGCAGCTTTTTCGCGTGCATCTTTGTGCATCGCTGCTGAGCGCTTGCTGCCGACGAATTGGCGTTGCAAGTTCTGCGCTGTCGCAATAGCCAAGGTACTTGATCATCGAGTGATGACGCCGGCTGTGCCTGCGACCTGACGCTTTCAAGGATCCTCGCAAATGTCCATGCTGCCCAATTCGCAAGAGGCCCGGGATGTAGCCTATCAGCTCCATCCCTACACCAATGCGCGCACCCATCAGCAGGCCGGTCCCCTGGTGATCGAGCGCGGCGAGGGTCCCTACGTCTTCGATGCGTCGGGCAAGCGCTATTTCGAGGCGATGGCCGGCCTGTGGAGCGTCGGGCTCGGCTTCAACGAGAGGCGGCTGGTCGAGGCTGCACACAAGCAGATGCTGGCGCTGCCGTTCTATCACACGTTCTCCGCCAAATCGCACGGGCCCTCGATCGACCTTGCCGAGAAACTGGTCGCGCTCGCGCCTGTGCCGATGAGCAAGGTATTCTTCACCAATTCCGGCTCGGAAGCCAACGACACCGTCCTCAAGCTGATCGCCTATCGCTCCAACGCGCTCGGCCAGCCCCAGCGCAAGAAGGTGATCAGCCGGATGCGCGCCTATCACGGCGTCACCATTGCCTCGGCGAGCCTCACCGGCCTGCCGAACAACCACCGCTCGTTCGATCTGCCGCTGCCGAACATCCTGCACACGGGCTCGCCGCATTTCTACAAGGACGGCGCCCCCGGCGAGACCGAGGAAGCGTTTGCGACGCGCCGGGCCGAGGAGCTCGACGCGCTGATCCAGAAGGAGGGTCCCGATACGATCGCGGCGTTCTTCGGCGAGCCGGTGATGGGCGCGGGCGGCGTCATCGTGCCGCCGGCGACCTATTGGGACAAGATCCAGGCGGTCCTGAACAAGTACGACATCCTGCTCGTCGCCGACGAGGTGATCTGCGGCTTCGGCCGCACCGGCAAGATGTTCGGCTGCGAGACCTACGGCATCAAGCCTGACGTGCTCGTGGTTTCCAAGCAGATCACCTCGAGCTATTTCCCGTTCTCGGCCATCATCATGAACGATCGCATGTTCGAGCCGATCGCGGACGAGAGCAACAAGATCGGCGTGCTCGGCCACGGCTTCACCGCGGGCGGTCATCCGGTCGGATCGGCGGTTGCGCTGGAAAACCTCAAGATCATCGAGGAGCGCGGCCTGGTCGCGCATGCCGCCGAGCTCGGCGCCTACATGCAGGGCAGACTGCGCGAGCTCACCAGCCATCCGCTGGTCGGCGAAGTCCGCGGCGTCGGCATGATCGCGGCAATCGAGCTCGTGCTCGACAAGGGGCGCAAGACCGCAGCGGCGACGCCGGGCGCAGTCGGTGGCATCGCCAGCCGCATGCTCCAGGAGCGCGGCGTGATCTCGCGCAACATGCTGGACGCCATCGCCATCTGCCCGCCGCTGATCGTCACCAAGGCGCAGATCGACGACCTCGTCGCCGCCATTTCGGGCGTGCTGAATGACATGAAGGCGGAAGTGGCGAAGCTGACGCCGGCGTAGGCTCTTGTCTGGGCGCTCAATCTAACACCGTCACCCTGAGGTGGCCGCTTCTTCAGCGGCCCTCGAAGGGCGACGGCCCGGCTGGCTCGCAGTGTGGCCGCTCATCCTTCGAGGATCCCCGTGCGATGCTTTGCATCGCACGCCTTTGCAGACAACGGCTTCGCCGTTGCGCGGGGATGACGGTCTGAATTATGCCGCGTTGATAGCTGGCGGCAGCCTTACGCCCGCTGCACCCCGATCACGCGGCCCTTCTCGATCGCCAGCGCCAGCTCGCCGCGCTTGAGCTTCAAGGCGGCATCGCCGAACAGCTCGCGGCGCCAGCCGCGCAAGGCGGGGACGTCGGCTTCGTCGTCGGCTGCGATCTCTTCGAGATCGTCGACGGTGGCAATCACCTTGCTGGCGACCGCATGCCGCTCCGCGGTCATGCGCAGCAGCACCTTCAAGAGCTCGACGATGGCGGCGCCATTGTTGTTGTTGCGCGGCTTCTCCAGCTTCGGCAGCGTCGAAAAATCCCGCGCCAGCCCGCGCTCGACCGCGGCGACGATGTCCGCGCCCCATTTGGATTTCTCAAAACCCTTCGGCACCGAGCGCAGATGGGCGAGCTTCTCGAGCGTGTTCGGCGCGTGGGTCGCGATATCGCTGACGGCCTCGTCGCGCAGCACGCGGCCGCGCGGCACGTCGCGGCTCTGCGCCTCCTGCTCGCGCCAGGCGGCGACCTCCATCAGGACCGCGAGATCCTTCGGCTTGCGCACGCGCGTCTTCAGCCGCTCCCAGGCGCGCTCGGGGTGGAAGTCGTAGGTCCGGGGCGAGGTCAGGACCTCCATCTCGATGGAGACCCATTCGCTGCGGCGGCGCTTCTTGAGGTCGGCATCGAGCGCTGCGAACACGTCGCGCAAATGCGTGACGTCGGACACGGCGTAATGCATCTGCTCCTTGGTCAGTGGCCGGCGCGACCAGTCGGTGAAGCGGTGGGTCTTGTCGGGGCGGTGGCCGGTGACTTTCTCGACCAGCGCGTCGTAGGCGATGCTGTCGCCGTACCCCAGCACCATCGCGGCAACCTGGGTGTCGAACACCGGATGTGGGATGATGTTGGCCTGGTGCCAGATGATCTCGATGTCCTGACGGGCGGCGTGGAAGACCTTCAGCACGGCCTCGTTGGCCATCAGCTCGAAGAACGGCTTGAGGTCGATCCCCTCGGCCAGGGTATCGACGACGACGGCTTCCTCGGCGCTGGCCATCTGCACCACGCATAGCAGCGGGTAGTAGGTGGTCTCGCGCAGGAACTCGGTATCGACGGTAATGACGGGGTGCTTGGCCAGCCGGCTGCAGGCAGCCGCGAGGTCAGCGGTGGTGGTAATCAAATCCATGAACGGCCCATGACACTTGATATCAGCCGTTCTGCCGAAAGCGCTGTGATGTCAAGGGGCTCGATGCGAATTCGAGCCTTGCATTTGGGTCGGAATCGCTTTTTCCGACGAAAATCCTATTCGTAGCGGACCCGGTGCGAGGATTTGCGGGCACAGGGCAACGCCACCACGACCACGCACATGGCGACCAATGCCAATCCCAGGAACTCGAAAACCAACAGATCCACGGCGAAATCTCCAGAAACATTGATAGATTTGTCGGGGGTGCGTTGAGGGTCTGTTAATTGCGATGGTTACCGGCGGTGCGGGCCGCCGGATGGTGGACGGGGGGTTAATACGGGCGGCCGCCTAAAACGAAATCGGCGCCCCGCATGACGGAGCGCCGATGGTCGTTGGCGATGCAGCGATCCTTACGGCAGCTTCAGCGACGTCTCCGCATTGTACGGCTTCAGCGTCTCATCCGCGGCCTTCTGGGCGGCGGCGAGGGCCTCCTTCGGCTGCTTCTTGCCGTTGAGGACCAGCATCACCTCGTCCTCCAGCGTCTTGCGCACCGGGACGGTCTTGTAGGTCGCAAACCAGGGCTTTGCGACATCGAGCTGCTCGACGGCGGTCTTGGCGTCCGGGTTCTTGCTCAGGAAGTCGACCATCTCAGGCGTCTTGTAGGCGGCCATGTTGGGCGCGAAATAACCGGTGGCGCGGCTCCACCAGCCGCTCTTCTCGGGCGAGGTCATCCACTTGATCAGCGTCCAGGCGGCCTTCTGCTTGTCGGCCTCGAGCCCGGCCGGAACGATCAGCGAGGCGCCGCCGATCGGCACGGCGTTGCGGACGTTGCGCGGGATGAAGGCGACCTTGTAGTTGAACTTGGCGTTGTCGCGCACGTAAGTGAGCGAGCCCGTCGACAGCATCATCATCGCAGCATTGCCGGAGATGAAAGAGGTGCTGACGGCAGGGCCGGGCGTGGCGCCGGGCGCATGGACCTTGTGCTTGGTGACAAGGTCGTTCCACCAGGTCAGTGCGCCCAGCATCGAGGGCGTGTCGTAATAGACCTCGCCGCCGAACTCCTCGTTGTAGTAGCGCCCGCCATTGCTCATGGTCAGCGTTTCCATCATCCAGCCGCAATAGTCATACGCGCAGGGAATCGCGATGCCCCATTGGGTCACCTTGTCGCCCTCGCGCTTGGTGAGCTTCTTGGCCCAGTCGGTGAGCTCGGCCCAGGTCTGCGGCGGCTTGTTCGGATCGAGGCCGGCTTCCTTGGCCTTGTCGGCGTTGATGTAGAGCAGCGGCGTCGAATTGTGGAACGGCACGCCGTAGACCGAGCGGTTGATCACCGCGTTGCCCTGCAGCGCGGGGAAGAACTGGCCGAGGAACTGCTCCTTGGTGGTGCCGTCGGCCTTGATCAGGGCATCGAGATTGGTGAGCTCGTTCTCGATCTGCATGTCGAGCAGGAAGTTGGCCGACATGATCACGGCGGACGGCGGCTTGCCGGCCTTGATCGCAGCGCGCGTCTTGATCAGCGTGTCGTCATAGGAGCCGGTGTAGACCGCGGTTGCCTTGACGTCCGGATGGGTCTCGTTGAACTCCTTGATCAAGGTGCCCATGTCGCGGGCGAGCTTGCCGTCGACGGGGACGGGGAAGAACAGATCAATTTCGGTCGGACCTTCGCCGGCGAGAGCCGGAAAGGCGAGGGCGCCTGCCATAGAGCCTGCCATGGCGAGGCCCAGCATGAGCCTGCGGGTAAACAGCATCGAGAAATCTCCTATTTGATGCCTGAGGTGACGAAAGAGCTGATGAAGCGTTTCTGGAAGATCAGGAAGGTGATGAGCAGCGGCGCGATCACCATCAGCGTGCCGGCCGCGATGGTGCCCCAGGCCTGGGTGCCTTCGGCGGTCTTGGTGAAGACGGAGAGCCCGACCGTGAGCGGCCGCTTGTCCGGCGAATTGATCACCATCAGCGGCCACAGAAAGTCGTTCCAGTGACTGGTCACGGAGATGATGGCGAAGGCCGAGAAGCTCGGCATCGACAGCGGCACGTAGATGTGGCGGATGCGCTGGAGCAGGCTGGCGCCATCGATCAGCGCGGCGTCTTCCAGCTCGGTCGGAATGGCTTCGAACGCCTGGCGCATCAGGAAGGTGCCGAAGGCGGAGGCGAAGAACGGCATCATCACGCCGGTGAGCGTGTCGTAGAGGCCGAGCTGCGCCACCAGCGACAGGTTCGGTACGATCAGCAGCACCGGCATCAGCATCAGCTGCATCAGGAACAGATAGAAGATCAGCGTCTTGCCGACGAAGGCGAGGCGCGCGAAGGCAAAGCCCGCCAGCGTGATCGTGGCGAACTGCACCAGCAAAATGCCGGCGCAGATGATCGTGGTGTTGAGCGTGTAGCGCGGGAAATCGCCGATCTCCCAGGCATCCCTGACATTGTCGAGCGTCGGCTTCAGGCTCGGCATCAACTCGGCCATGGCGTTGATGCCGTCGGAGGCCGGGCGCAGCGTCGCCACGACCATCCACAGGAACGGGATGAGCCAGACGATTGCGAGCAGCACGGTCAGCAGGAAGCCGAGCTTGGGCGTGATCTCGCCCCTTGTGGCGAGCGGGGCGTCCTTGTAGAGGGCGTCGATCAGCTTCATGGCCCGCCCTCGCGGTGGGCCATGGTGCGGAAGGAGAGCGCGGTGAGGCCCATCAGCGCGGCGAGCGTCAGCAGCGTCGCGGCCGAGGCCTTGCCGACGTCGTAATGCTCGACCGCCTGCTGGTAGATGTAGAACAGCACGAGGTTGGTCGAGTTCGACGGTCCGCCCAGGGTCATGACGAAGACGTGGTCGACCTGCGTCACCGCGTTGAGGATCGCGATGACGGTAACGAACAGGAAAGTGGGCTTGAGCTCCGGCAGGATGATGTGGCGCAGGCGCATGTAAGGCCCGGCGCCGTCGAGATGTGCGGCTTCCATCACGTCTTCGGGCACGGCCTGCAGGCCGGCGAGGAAGAACAGCATGTAATAGCCGGCGTTCTTCCAGATCGTGATGATCATGATCGCATAAAGCGCGATGTCGGGGTCGCCGAGCCAGTTCGGCAGCACCGGAAGCAGGCGGCCGATATAGTAATCGAGCAGGCCGACATTGGGCAGGAAGATGAACATGAACAGCGCGGAGGCCGCGACCATCGGGATCAGCACCGGCAGGAACAGCGCGGCGCGCAGCGCGCTGCTCACGGCATGGGTGCGCGACAGCGTCAGCGCGAACAAGAGCGCCAGCCCGATGCTCGGGATCGCCGTGCCGACGGCATAGATGAGATTGTTGACGACGGCGCCGGTGAACGCGGGGTCGGCCAGCACGGCGCTGATGTTGTCGAGACCGACGAAGCGGACCGGGGCCTTCGGCGTGGCGCGCTGGTAGAGCGCATCGACGAGCACGCGGCCCATCGCGCCATAGGTGAACAGCGCGAGGAAGACCAGCGAGGGCAGCAACAGGAGATAGGCGGGCAGCGAAGCTTTGAAGCGCGTGCCGAGGCGCTTCAGGACGTCCAGGCGCGGCGCCGCCGAGGTCGCGACCGGAAGAGCCGCGGGTTCGGCGAGGCTCATCTCACCGCGCCGGGAAATTGAGCGCATAGTCGCGGCCGTCCGTTCCCACGGGTGGTTCGAACGGGAAGCGCAGACTTTCGTCGAGGAAGTCGTGGCTGTGCACGACGAGATTCTCGTCGTCGATCAGCACGACGCCATAGGCCGGCGGCTCGTGGCTGGCGAGGTGCGGCGCGTTGGCGTCGAGCTCGAACCAGACCTGGTGGTTGGTGCCGCGCAAGGTCGAGAACGGGATCTTGCCGTAGCTGCCGAAGATGGGACGGTGTACATGGCCGAAGAAGAGATGGCGGATGCGGGCGCGATAGGGTGCGATCACCTCGGCAAATTCGGCGCTCTGCTTCAGCCCGATCTCGTCCATCGCATGGACGCCGATCGGGAAGGGCGGGTGATGCATGAACACGACGAAGAGCTGGTCGGCAGGCGCAGCCGCGAGCGTCTTCGCGAGCCAGTCGAAGCGCTTGGCGCACATCTCGCCGGCGTGGCTGGTCTCGTCCAGCGTGTCGAGGAAGACGAACAGGCCGTGCTCGGTGGTCCGCGTGCCCTGCACGAAGCCGTTTGAATCGCGCGGCGCGGCCTTCAGGCTATCGAGGCAAGTCACGCGCTTGTCGTGATTGCCGACCATCGCGATGTACGGAATCTTCAGCGCGGCCATCGCGTCGGCGAAATTGGCGTAGGACTCCGGCTCGCCCCAATGCGTGAGGTCGCCGGTCACGACCGCGAACGCCGCGTCGGACTGATGCTTGTTGATGTCGGCAATCGCAGCGTCCAGCCGGGCGCGCGGGTCGAGGCCATAGAGCTTCAAGCCGGGGTTTGCCAGATGCGTGTCGGTGATGTGGATGAATTTGAAGGGCATGGCGCGCTTTGTCGGGACGGTTGGAGGATGGGCGCTTCCGGCAAGACGACCCTGACAGGCGGTTAGAGGGCGTGTGTTTCAGTTTGATGACAGCGGTTCCTGCGTCCACAGTGCTCGCTTGGTAGGGTGGATTAGCCGAAGGCGTAATCCACCACAGTGAGCCAACTTCAAGTTGTGCTATCGGTGGGCGATGTCCGACTACCGCCGCGCATTCGTCCCGGGAGGATGCTGGTTCTTTACCGTGAACCTGCTCGATCGGCGGAAAGCTCTTTTGACCGACCAGATTGAGAGCCTACGAGACACGGTCGCCGCAACGCGACAGAGCCACCCCTTCGCAATCGATGCTTTCGTGGTTCTGCCGGACCATCTCCGCGCAATCTGGAAGCTGCCGTCGGGCGACGCCGATTTTTCGGTGCGCTGGCGCTTGATCAACTCTCGTTTCGCCAAAGCACTCCCGGTGACCGAGCGGCTGAGCGCTGTCCGTTTCTCACGGAATGAACGCGGCATATGGCAGCGACGGTTCTGGGAGCACCTGATCCGGGACGAGGCCGACTACGCCCGCCACGTCGAGTATTGTTATTACAATCCCGTCAAGCACGGGCATGTGTCGCGAGTCTGCGACTGGCCGTATTCGTCATTTCACCGCGATGTTCGTGCAGAACTGCTTCCGGAGGATTGGGAGACACTCAGTTCATCGGCGAGTTCGGAGAGCGGACGTGATAGCCGCGCCAATCTGTAGGGTGGATTGGCGAAGCGTAATCCACCTCTTTACTTTCCGGCTTCGAGAGAAGTGGTGGATTACGCCTTCGGCTAATCCACCCTACGCACCGGGTTTGTGGCTACGTCCCGCAGAACGTCTGCAACACCCGCTGGTCCGGCAGCGGTGGATCGGCATAGGCGGCGTAATCGGGCTGGTCCTCGAAGGGTTTCGCCAGCACCTTCACCAATTCCTCGAATGGCGCGTAATTGTCGTCGTTGACGGCGGCCTGGATCACGGCCTCGACGCGGTGGTTGCGCGGGATGAACATGGGATTGACGGCGTGCATGGCCGCCTGCCGCTCGGCGGCGCTCTGCGGCTCCAGCGCGATGCGTGCGCGCCAGCGGCTGGCCCATTCGTCGAAGGCTGCGGGCTCCATGAACTGCGCGCGCGCATCCGCACTGTCATCAACGGCGGCATGGCCCAAATTGCGGAAGCTGAGGGTGAAGTCGGCCTGGTTCTTGGCCATGGCATCTAACAGGTCCTGGATCAGCGCCTCGTCGCCGTCGCGCTCCGTGAACAGGCCGACCTTTTTGCGCAGGCCGGCTTGATAAGCCGCGCTGAACTGGTCTGAGAACGCGCCGAGGATGTCCTGGGCCTCCGCGACCGCCTTCTCCTGCTCGTCGGAGAACAGCGGCAGCAGGCATTCGGCGAGGCGCGTCAGATTCCACAGCGCGATACGCGGCTGGTTGGCATAGGCGTAGCGGCCCATCTCGTCGATCGAGGAGAACACCTGCGAAGGGTTGTAGGCGTCCATGAAGGCGCAGGGTCCGTAATCGATGGTCTCACCGGAGATGGAGCTGTTGTCGGTATTCATGACGCCGTGGATGAAGCCGACCAGCAGCCAGCGCGCGACGAGATCGGCCTGGCGCGCGACGACGCCGGCGAGCAGCGCATGATAGGGCCGCTCGGCGCCGACTAGTTCGGGATAGTGCCTGGCGACGACGTGGTCGGCGAGCCGGCGGATCGCATCGGTGTCACGGCGCACGGCGAAGAACTGGAAGGTGCCGACGCGGATATGGCTGGAAGCAACACGCGTCAGCACCGCGCCGGGCAGCGCGGTCTCGCGGATGACGTGCTCTCCGGTGACGACAGCGGCGAGCGAGCGGGTGGTCGGGATGCCCAGCGCATACATGGCTTCACTGACGATGTATTCGCGCAAGACCGGCCCGAGCGCGGCGCGGCCGTCGCCGCGGCGGGAGAACGGGGTGGGGCCCGAGCCCTTGAGCTGGATGTCGCGGCGGATGCCGTCGCTGTCGATGACCTCGCCGAGCAGGATGGCGCGGCCGTCGCCGAGCTGCGGCACGAACTGCCCGAACTGATGTCCGGCATAGGCCATGGCGATGGGATCGGCGCCGGCGGGAACCGTTTTGCCGGCCAGGATCGCCGCGCCCTCCGGGGTCTCCAGCAGGTCAGGATCGAGCCCGAGCTGGACCGCCAGCGGGCGGTTCAGCTTGATCAGCCGGGGGGCGGCGACCGGGGTCGGCGCGACGCGGGCAAAGAAGCTGTCCGGCAGCGCCGAATAGGAGTTCTGAAAGGGGAAATGCACCGTCATGGCCTCAAGATAGGGCTGGAACGCCTGATGGCAAAGGGATGAGCCCAGATTGGGCAAAATTGGGCGCTTCCGGCCCAAAACAGCCCGTTCCCTTGGTTGCCGCCTCGGGTCTCGTCGGGTAAACCCTGCCGCAATCTCGGACCGGCCATGACAGGCCGTCCGATTCGCTTCCTCCGACATCATTTTTGGGACGACCATGCATCGCTACCGGTCACATACATGCGGCGCGCTCCGCGAGAGCAACATCGGCGAGACGGTCCGCCTGTCAGGCTGGGTCCATCGCGTTCGCGACCATGGCGGCGTGCTGTTCATCGACCTGCGCGACCATTACGGCCTGACCCAGTGCGTGGTCGATCCGGACTCGCCGGCGTTCTCGCTGGCCGAGAAGCTGCGCTCGGAATTCGTGGTGCGGATGGACGGCAAGGCCCGCCGCCGCCCCGAGGGTACCGACAATGACGATCTGCCGACCGGCAAGATCGAGATCTACGTCACCGAGATCGAGGTGCTGGGCCCGGCCGGCGATTTGCCGCTGCCTGTGTTCGGCGACCAGGAATATCCTGAAGACATCCGCCTGAAGTACCGCTTCCTCGATTTGCGCCGGGAGAAGCTGCACCAGAACATCATGACGCGCGTCGAGATCATCAAGTCGATGCGCCGGCGCATGGAGGGGCAGGGCTTCTTCGAGTTCAACACCCCGATCCTGACGGCGTCCTCGCCGGAAGGCGCACGCGACTTCCTGGTGCCCTCGCGCATCCATCCCGGCAAGTTCTATGCGTTGCCGCAGGCGCCGCAACAGTACAAGCAGCTGCTGATGATGTCGGGCTTCGACCGCTATTTCCAGATCGCGCCCTGCTTCCGCGACGAGGACCCGCGTGCCGACCGTCTGCCGGGTGAGTTCTACCAGCTCGACGTCGAGATGAGCTTTGTGACTCAGGAAGACGTGTTCGCGGCGATGGAGCCGGTCATCACGGGCGTGTTCGAGGAGTTCGCGAGAGGAAAGCCCGTCACGAAGGGATGGCGCCGGATTCCGTTCGCCGAGGCGCTGCGTAAGTACGGCAGCGACAAGCCGGATTTGCGCAACCCCATCGAGATGCAGGACGTCTCCGAGCACTTCCGCGGCTCCGGCTTCAAGGTGTTCGCGCGCATGCTCGAAGACCCCAAGAACCAGGTCTGGGCGATCCCGGCACCGGGCGGCGGCAGCCGCGCCTTCTGCGACCGCATGAACTCGTGGGCGCAGGGCGAGGGCCAGCCTGGCCTCGGCTACATCATGTGGCGCGAGGGCGGCGAGGGTGCAGGTCCCCTTGCGAACAACATCGGGCCTGAGCGCACCGCTGCGATCCGCGCACAGATCGGCGTGAAGGAAGGCGATGCCGCCTTCTTCGTCGCCGGCGATCCCGACAAGTTCTGGAAGTTTTCAGGGCTCGCCCGCAACAAGGTCGGCGAGGAATTGAACCTCACCGACAAGGAGCGGTTCGAACTCGCCTGGATCGTCGACTTCCCGATGTACGAGTACAACGAGGATGACAAGAAGGTCGACTTCTCGCACAACCCGTTCTCGATGCCGCAGGGCGGCCTCGACGCGCTGCAGGGCCAGGACCCGCTCACCATCAAGGCGTTCCAGTACGACATCACCTGCAACGGCTACGAGATCGCTTCGGGCGGCATCCGTAACCATGTGCCGGAGGCGATGGTGAAGGCGTTCGAGATCGCAGGTTACGGCGAGCAGGAAGTGGTCGACCGCTTCGGCGGCATGTACCGCGCCTTCCAGTACGGCGCCCCGCCGCATGGCGGTATGGCCGCGGGCGTCGACCGCATCGTGATGCTGCTTTGCGGCACGAACAATCTGCGCGAGATCTCGCTGTTCCCGATGAACCAGCAGGCGATGGATTTGCTGATGGGCGCGCCGTCGGATGCGACCACAAAACAGCTTCGCGAGCTGCATGTGCGGGTGAACCTGCCGCAGAAGTGAGTGGTGCGTGCCCCGGACGCAGCGCAGCACGCAGTGATGCGCTGCGTCCGGGGCCCACATTTCGGCACAGCAGGCTTTCTCCCGGACGCGCAGCGTCACTGCGTGCCGAGGCGCGTCCGGGACACGAGAGCTACAATCCCGTCGACGCCTCGATCCTGAACTGCGCCAGTGCGCCCTCGGGGTCGCTTTGCGACAGCTGCATCAATTGCATCAGCGGCACCTTGGCGCGGGGCGTCAGCTTGACGGTCAGCGTCTGCCCTGACGTCTCGACGAAACCGGCGAGCGCATCGACCGCTATTTTCACGTCGCCATTGGCCCCTGTGATCTTCTCACCCTGCGCCCTGATCATCGCGACGATGGCGCCGCGTGCGGCGTCGCGGCTGACGTCCTGCATGCGCGCGAACTGCGCCACGACGAGATCGACCACGCCGCTGTCGCGCAGCGAGAGCTCGAACGTGCCGGTCTCGACCTGCGCCGCCTGGCCCATCGCCTGCACCGGGTCGGTCGTGAACAGGCTGCGCGGGACGTTGGCAAGCCCAAAGCGGGCCTGCGCCTTGGCGAGGTTGCCGAGATCGAGCGTGGCCGGCGCGAGCGCGAATGCGCCGGACGATTCCGTCCAGGCCGCACCGAGATCGAGGTCGATCGCGAGCTTGTCCACGCCTGCCATGATCAGCGGCCGCTGCGCCGGATTGGCGGGATCTGTCGGCGCGACCATCCTCACGACCAGATTGGCCTTGCTCGGAATCGATCCGACCAGTTGGCCCCAGTTCAGGCTGATCGTGTCGATGGTGACGAACTGCCGCGTATTCTTGTAGGGCGCCACCACGCCCTTGATCTCCGCGCCTTCGAGCACGCGGAACAGGCCGAGCATCTGATCGGGCGAGGGCGGCTGCCCGTGGCTGCTGAGCCCCGCCGCCCAGCGCATCAGGTTTGCCGCGCTGAACGATTTCAGCGCGAACCGCTCCATCTTGAACTGCCCTTGCGGCGAGGGCGTATCGACGCCCTCGACCGCGAACTCACCCTCCCGGTATCTGACGGCATTGATCCTGGCCATCCCTTGCGGCGTGCCCATGGATGTCTTGCCGACCTCGATCTTGCCGATGCGAAAGCCTTCATAGAACCCGGCGAGCTTCTCCATCATCTCGCGCGATTGTGCGACGGTCGGGACCACCGACCGGTCCGTCGGCAATAGCGCAATGATTTCGGCCGGCCGGAATTTTGACGGTTGCACCGCGATGTCCTCGAAGGTGATACCGTCGATGTCCATCCGAATGCCCTGGGCCGATTTGAGCACATAGGGGCCGGCCGAGATCTGGCGGTAGACGCGATGATAGCTGTCGTCGCCGGTCTTCTGCGGATCGAGCGCCGCGGCGATCGCGGTCGCGTCGAAATCGTTGACGACGACGTTGGAGAGGTCGCCGGTCAGCTTGTCCTGCTTGCCCGGTTGCGGCACGTCGATGGTGAAGACGGCGCGGTCCGCTTTCATTGCATCGATCTTGCCGCGCTTGAGATTCTGGATTGCCAGCCCGGAATAGGCGACCTCGCCGCTGCCGGCGGCGCTGCCGCTCGCATCGAAGGTCATCGTCAGCGTCGGAGCCGTGACTGACGATGCCGTGATGCTGGCGTACTGATCGAGTACATAACGGTAAAGCTCGATCAGGGATCCGCCCGTCGGCGCATTGCCGGCGTGAACGGGGCCGGCATAGTCACGCAAGGTGAGTTGCGGAATCTTGTAGGACGCCTTCAGCTTCGCGGCGCCGACCTGGTCCAGCGCGACTTCGAAACCCGTGACGTCGATGCTGTCGGCCGAGAAGCTGTTATCGTCGATCAGGCGAACGCCGGCGCCCTTGATGCCGGCAATCTTGATCTGCGCCTGCGGCTGCTCGCCGGGAGCGATCGTGATATCCTCGATCGTCAGCGTGCGCGTCCCAAGTTCGAACCCGATCTTGCCATGGCTCGCCTTGCCGCCGCCTGCGCGCAACTGCTCGAACGCCGCCTCGACCTCGCTCGTCGCCCGATGCTGGACGTAGAGGTTGAAGCCGATCCATCCGCCCGCGCCGAGTACGGCTGCCACGATCAGGCCGATCAGGATTCGCTTCATTCCCAGCTCCAGTTGCTCGTTTTGCACCGCGCAACCTGCCATATTCGCGAAACGCCGCGCGGTCCAGGGAAAGCTATGGTTTTCAAATATTTGACCGCGCGCCCTGTTGATGGGCGCGCAATCGGATGTTGCCACCGGGGCGCCCGGCGTGCTTCATCCCGTTTCCATGACCCGGAAATACGGTCCGCTTGGACAGCCGCTTTCGGATCGTGCATTTTTGAGGCCGGTAACGCGAGGCGAGACACCGCATGTCGTCCTATTCTGATGATCTCCACCAGGCGGCGCTCGCCTACCATCGTCTGCCGCGCCCTGGAAAGCTCGAGATCCAGGCAAGCAAGCCGCTTGCCAACCAGCGCGACCTCGCGCTGGCCTATTCGCCGGGCGTCGCCGCGGCCTGCACCGAGATCGCCAAGAACCCGGCGGAAGCCGCCACGCTGACCACCCGCGCCAATCTGGTCGCCGTGGTCTCCAACGGTACCGCCGTGCTCGGCCTCGGCAATATCGGCCCGCTGGCATCCAAGCCGGTGATGGAGGGCAAGGCCGTCCTGTTCAAGAAATTCGCCGGCATCGACGTGTTCGACATCGAGATCGCCGCCGACACCATCGATCGCGTGGTCGAGACTGTGGCGGCGCTCGAACCGACCTTCGGCGGCATCAATCTGGAAGACATCCGCGGACCGGAATGCTTCGAGATCGAGGCGCAGCTCAAGGAGCGCATGAAGATCCCGGTCTTCCATGACGATCAGCACGGCACCGCCATCATCGTCGCCGCCGCCATCACCAACGGCCTCAGGCTGAACGGCAAGAAACTGTCCGACGTCAAGATCGTGGCGTCCGGGGCAGGGGCCGCGGCGATCGCGACGCTCAATCTTCTGGTGTCGATGGGCGCGCAGCGCAAGAACATCTGGGTCTGCGACATCGACGGCCTCGTGCATGAGGGCCGCAACACCACGATGGACCGCTGGAAGGCGGTCTATGCGCAGAAGACTGACAAGCGGACGCTCGGCGACGTCATCGGCGGTGCCGACATCTTCATCGGTCTCTCGGCGCCCGGCGTGCTCAAGCCGGAGATGGCCAAGGCGATGGCCGACAAGCCGCTGATCATGGCGCTCGCCAACCCGACCCCGGAGATCATGCCGGAGAAGGCGCGCAAGGTGCGCCCTGACGCCATGATCTGCACCGGCCGCTCCGACTATCCGAACCAGGTCAACAACGTCCTCTGCTTTCCCTTCATCTTCCGCGGCGCGCTCGATGTCGGCGCCAGCGCCATCAACGAGGAGATGAAGCACGCCGCCGTCGAGGCCATCGCGCAGCTCGCGCGCGAGGCGCCGTCGGATGCGGTCGCCCAGGGTTTCGACACTGGCGAGACGCAGGGTTTTGGCCCGGGCTCGCTGATCCCGAGCCCGTTTGATCCCAGGTTGATTTTGCGCATCGCGCCGGCGGTGGCGAAGGCGGCGATGGAGTCGGGGGTGGCGACGCGGCCCATCACCAATTTCGACGAGTACACCGCGCTGCTCGAGCGCTTCGCCTTCCGCTCCGGCCTCGTCATGAAGCCGATGTTCGCCAAGGCCAAGACCCAGCCGGTGCGCGTGATCTACGCCGAAGGCGAGGACGAGCGCGTGCTGCGCGCCACGCAAGTGGTGCTTGAGGAGAACCTGGCGCGGCCGATCCTGGTCGGCCGTCCTTCGGTCGTGGAAGCGCGCATCCAGCGCTTCGGCCTCTCCATTCGCGCCGGCAAGGATTTCGACCTCGTCAATCCCGAGGACGATCCGCGCTACCGTTCCTACGTGCAGTCCTATGTCGAGGTCGCCGGCCGCAGGGGCGTGACGCCGGATGCGGCGCGCACGGTGGTGCGTACCAACAACACGGTCATCGCTGCGCTCGCGGTGACGCGCGGGGAGGCGGATGCGATGCTCTGCGGCGTCGAGGGCCGCTACATGAGCCATCTTCGCCATGTCCGCGAGATCGTTGGTTTTTGCCCGGGCATCAGCGACTACGCGGCGCTGGCACTGCTGATCACCAGCAAGGGCGCCTTCTTCATCGCCGACACGCAAGTTCGCCCCAATCCGAGCGCGGAGGAACTCGCCGAGATCGCTTCGCTCGCCGCGGTCCACGTTCAGCGCTTCAACATCAAGCCGAAGATCGCCTTCGTCTCGCACTCGGATTTCGGCAGCTACGACACCGATTCCTCGCGCAAGATGCGCCGCGCGACCCAGCTGCTCAAGGAAAAGCATCCGGAGATCGAGGCCGACGGCGAGATGCAGGGCGATACTGCGCTCTCCGCTGCCGCGCGAAAAATGGTGCTGCCGCATTCCAATCTCGAGGGCGAGGCCAACATCCTGATCATGCCGACGCTGGACACCGCCAACGTCGCCTATCAGATGATCAAGTCGCTGGCGGACGCGCTCCCCGTCGGCCCGATCCTGATCGGCCCGGCGCGCCCGGCGCATATCCTGACGCCGTCGGTGACGGCACGCGGCATCCTCAACATGACGGCCGTCGCCGTGGTCGAAGCGCAGGAGCGCGCGGCCCGGCAGCCGACGCTGTTTACGTAAGGGCGGACTGCCGCGTCGTCTTCGCCTCTCCCCGCGTGCGGGGAGAAGCCGGAATTTGCGATAGCAAATTCCGGGTGAGGGGGCTCTCCGCGAATCCAGTTCTCACCGTGATTGCGGAAGCGGCCCCTCACCCCAACCCTCTCCCCGTAAGAACGGGGCGAGGGAGCGCACCGCCCGAGCCTTGCAGGCTCAATCTTTTCAAAACAGTTCTCCATTTCCCCGTTTGTAAAGCGGCGCGCAACTCTTCATAATCCTTGCGCGTTCCGTGCTTAGCGCTTTGCCAAGAGGCCGATCATGCCAGCGTTCGTGACTTTCGGGCGAATCCTGTTCGCCGTGCTGTTCATCTACACGGGCGCGACCAAGCTCTTTGCCATCCAGGCGACGGCCGACTTCATCGCCACCAAGGTCGTGGTGCCCGACATCGTCGCCCCTTACGCCAAGCAGGTGGAGACGGCCACCGCCATGACCACGCCGCAGCTGCTGGCGATCGCGGTCGGCGCGCTCGAGATCATCGCGGGGCTGATGATCGCGCTGAATTTCGGCGCGCGGTTCTTCGCGATGCTGCTGATCGTCTATGTCGCGGTCGCGACCGTGCTGTTCGACGATTTTTGGAACCAGGCGCCGCCCGACAACGCGAAGATGGTGGTCGACGCGCTGAAGAACCTTTCGATCATCGGCGCCTTGTTCATGATCATGGGATACGGCCGCACCACGCGTCCGGCCGAGGCGGCGTACGGGGACGTCTGACGGCCTACGTTCGGCGCCAGGGTGTCACAGTCACCTCATGCGCCGCGTCGAGCAGATACGGCGCATCAGGCTTCATCCCGTGCGACGCCAGCACCTCCTGCGGCGTCCGCGCCGGCACGCCGACGAAGCAGCCTTCGCCGCCGGGCAGGCGCACATGCGGGGCTTCCGACAGCCAGAAGGTATCGTAGCGGCCCATGAACATCTCGAACACGGCGGGGCCGCCGATGATGGCGACCATGCCGGAGGCGACATCGGCAAAGGCGCAGGCCTCCTCGAAGCTCGCCTGTTTCGGATTCCACAGCGTTGCGTTCGGCATCTCCGGATCGACGGTGAGCGCCTTGATCTTGCGGGTCAGGATCAGCCGCTTGCGCTTCGGCGAATTCGGCTGCTGCTCATGCGAGTTGCGGCCGTGCACGATCAGCGCGGCGCGATCGAGCGCCTGCTCGAAGAACAGCTTGTCGCCGTCGAACTTCAGGCTGTCGGGCATGACGTGGCCGGCGTCGGCGAGCATGCCGTCCGCCGAGACGATGACGTAGCCTTCGATACGGAAAGACAATTGCCGTCTATTCGGAAACGGTCGTCACCACGGAATTGACCGGGCGCTGGCTCACCGTCGGCAGCTTGGCGTCCTTGAGCAGCTCCTGGTCGTACTCCGGCAGCGACGAGGCCGGGAATTTGGCCCGCATCGCCACCACCTTGTAGCCGCCCGCCTTCAGGCGCTTGAGCAACTCGGGCAGGGCCTCCGCCGTGTGCTTCTGGAAGTCGTGCATCAGGATGATGCCCTTGCCCTTGGTGTCGAGCTTCTTCATCACGGTCTCGACCACCTTCTCGGGCTTGGAAGCCTTGAAGTCGAAAGAGTCGATATCGCAGGAGAAGATCGCGGTGTTGCGGTTGCCGAGATAGGTGACCATCTCCGGCGGATGCTGAAGCGCCGGGAAGCGGAAGAACGGCGAGGGCGAGATGCCGCCGAGCGCCCACTTCACCGCGGACAGGCCCTTCTCGATCTCTTCCTTGCGCTGCGCTTCGTTAAGCTTCTTGTTGTTGAGATTGGCGTGCGACCAGGTGTGGGTGCCAACGGTGTGGCCGGCGTTGTAGACCTGCTTCAGGATCTCCGGCTCATAGGTCGCGTGCTTGCCGATCGAGAAGAAGATGCCGGTGGTGCATTCGTCGGCGAGCGCCTTCAGCACAGCGGGCGTGTTCTTGGGCCAGGGGCCGTCGTCGAAGGTCAGCACCACCTCCTTGTCGCGCAGGAAGTCGAGCTCCTTGAAATGCTCGAAGCCGAAGCCCGGACCGCCCGTGGTGTCGATCTCGACGGTGCGGGCGACACCGAGCGCGCCCGGCGTGTTGCAGGCCGCGCGGGCCGGCTGCGGCGCCTGCTTGGGCGGGGGCGGATTGACGAAGCCTGCCGGCGCGGCGGCTGTGGCAGGAGCTGCCGGCGGAGCGGCAGCGGCCGGCGTCGCCGCGGGTGCGGCTTGCGTCGCAGCTGCGGGCTTTGCGGCCGGGGTCTGCGACCATGCTGCGCCGGTCATTGCAACCGACATCGCGCTTGCCAAAATCAGTCCTGCCGCCACACGCATGGTGTTGTCCTCGAGATTGATCCCGTTGTTCCGCCGCTGCTTTTCGCCCCCGGCAAAAACCGTCCTGCCCCAAACGATCCTAGCCTAGATGGTGGGCCATCGCCATTGCAACGGCTGTTTGGCATCCCGCCACAATTGTGCCCAGCCGGATTGGGGCGCCGCGCGTCAACTGTCGGCCAGCGTCCTGGCAATGGCCGTCTTTATCCGCGTGTCGGCCGGTTCGACCGCGGACGGAAAGACCTCGACGATGTAGCCGTCGCGCCGGATCAGGTATTTGTGGAAGTTCCAGCGCGGAACTTCGCGCGGGCGCGCATCGGCGGCCCATTTGTAGAACGGATGCGCCTTTGCTCCGACGACGTTCACCTTGGCTGCGATCGGAAAGGTAACACCATATTGGTGGTGCGCGGTCTCGGTGATCTCGCTGCTGCCGCCCGGCTCCTGGCCGCCGAAATCGTTGGAGGGCACGCCGATCACGGTGAGCCCGCGCGCGCGAAACTCGTTCCAGATCTCCTGCAGGCCGGCATATTGCGGCGTGTAGCCACAGAGCGATGCGGTGTTGACCACCAGCAGCGGCTTGCCAGTGAAGGCGGCAAGGCGGATGTCGTCGCCGGACAAAGCGGGGAAGGAAAAGGCATAGGCCGAGATCCGGCTCATGCCGCCATCGGCGAGTGCGCGCGTTGCCGGCGCGAGCATGCCTGCAAGCGCCGCGGTGAGCACGGTTCTGCGATTCATCATGACGGCGTCCCCCGAAATGATCCGGGCCGGATGTTACTCCGCCGCTGCGACCTGCCTCGTCAACACCGCGTTATCGACGCGCCGTGAAACAGGTCAGTACAGGCGGACGATGAAGTCGGTGCCTTCGCCGGTCTCGCCCTGGTTGATGCCCTGGTCCGAGATGATGATCGAGCCGCCGGATGTCAGCATCTCGTTGATCTTCGCCATGGTGTCGGCGGGGATAGAGACGCGGTCGAGGGCCGCGGCCGGGCTGTCCGGCGTGACCACGGGCTTGGCAGCCACAGGCTTGGCGGCGACGGGGATCACCGCAGCGTCACCCTTGCGGCGCGTGAGGCGGCTGTCGTCCTCGCGCGCCGCGGAACGGGCGGAGACCGGCAGCGACACCACCGACCAACGCAGCGCATTGGAGTCGGTCTTGTCGAGCTCGGCGGTGAAGATATGCGTGCCGAGCGGACGGTCGCTCGTGGCGATCGTGATCGGGACCTCGAACAACGGCGCGAAATTCTGCCGTACGTAGAGCTTGGAATCCTTGCGGCTGATGAAGACGGCGATCTGGCCGGCCCGCTTGGGCGCTTCCGGCTTTGTGGCCGCCGCCGGTTCGGCAACGCGGCCGTCATCCTTCTTCGCGTCGGGCGAGGCGGCGAGCGCGGGTGCAGTGGCCGGCGCATCGGGCGTCTTCGCGGAGTCCGCGGCTTCCGTCTTGACCGGGTCGGTCTTGACAGCTTCGACCTTGTCGGTGGCGGGCTTGTCGTCGCTAGCCGGCTTGGCGGCTTCCTCCGATTGAGGCTTGGCCGCGTCGAATGCCTCGGCCGTCTTGGTCTTGTCGGCCGGCACGGCGGCTTCGTCGCGGGCTGACGCATTGCCCGTGGTCACATCCGACATCACGACGTGTCCGACGGACGTGCGCAGCTCGAGCACGCTGTCGGCGCTGGCAGTTTTGGTCTCGGCGCCTTTGGTCAGCGCGGCGCCCTTGTCGGCCTTGTCGCCGACATTGGTCTGCGGCTCGAGGCTGGCGGCAGGCGGCGGCGGCACGCGCACGGAGGCGAGCAGGGGATGGGAGAAGCTGTGCGGCGTCATCTCGCCGGGCGCGACGATGACGCGCGCGCCCATCCTGGTCCAGTTCCACATCTTCACCGCGAACGCCATCGGCATGCGGATGCAGCCATGCGAGGCCGGATAACCCGGCAGCACGCCGGCATGCATGGCGACACCGGACCAGGTGATCCGCTGCATGTACGGCATCGGCGCGCCGCTATAGATGTTGGAGTGGTGGAATTTGTGCTTCTGGATGACGCTGAACACACCCATCGGCGTCGAATGGCCCTTCATGCCTGTCGACACCGGAGATTCCGCGAACACGCCGTTGGTGTCGTAGACCGTGACCTTCTGCCGGTCGATCGAGACGACGATGACCAGCGGCCCTTGGGGCTTGGTCCCGGCTTCCTTCCCGGCGACAGCTTCCTTCTTGACGGCAGCGCCGCGCTTCTGCGGCTTCTGGCGCGGTATTTCGGGATGCCGGTCCTGCCGGGCGTAATAGGACCCGTCGGAATAATCCGTCCAATAATAAAATGCTGCGTCTGCCTGGCTGGTCGCGCCGATCACACCCGCCGCCGTCAAAATGGCGACCTGCCACAGCCGCGCCGGCTTGGCAGAAAAACCCGACCCGTTCACGCTGTTCATCCTCGAATCCATAATCCAAATCAGACGTTAGTCTCGCAGAGGGGATACGCGTTCACCAGCAAGGCGGTTCTGCCATCAGCTACATTTGTCCAAGTCGTAGCAAAAAAGCCTCACGGAGCGGTAAACGGCGGCCGCGCCCGTCTGTCGTCGTCTTCCTGAGCGGCTGCCTCATGCCTACATTGTGGCGACTTGTTAGCGGAGAACTTCATGTCATCTCGTTTCCTCGGTCTTTCTGGCATCCGATTGAAAGGCCTAGCTTTCTTCCTCCTGGCCCTGGTCGTGCCGGCGGCGTCCGCTTCGGCTGCCGACGAGCCCGATCTGATCTTCCGCCGCTCCACCGTGTTCAAATGGATGAGCCCGAACGACAAGCTCGCGACCTATGGTCTCGACGATCCTGAAGTCGAGGGCGTCGCCTGTCATTTCACCGTGCCGGAGAAGGGCGGCTTCAAGGGTTGGCTGGGCCTTGCCGAGGAGGTCTCGGACATCTCGCTGGCCTGCCGCCAGATCGGCCCGATCAAGTTCAAGAACAAAATGGAGCAGGGCGACGACATGTTCCGTCAGCGCCGCTCGCTGTTCTTCAAGAAGATGCAGATCGTGCGCGGCTGCGACTCCAAGCGCAACGTGCTGGTCTACATGGTCTATTCGGACAGGCTGATCGAGGGCTCGCCGAAGAACTCGACCTCGACCGTGCCGATCATGCCGTGGGGACCGACGGACGCAAACGTCCAGAAGTGCGGCGAGTTCTTCACTCAGTGACGCGCTTGCGTTCACTCAGTGCCGCGCTTGGGTTCACTCAGCGCGGCTGGCCCGCGGTTTGACAAGGTGCGAGCCGGTCAGGCGCACGAACGCTTGTGGCGCGGCTTCAAAGCCGCGGCCAGACTGCAACGACATTGCGCCGGCTGAGGCGACGCGATTCGATCGTTGATCTCCGCGGTCCGTCCGTTGGTCCGCCTCGCGCGGCATTGCGCGATCTTGCGCCACCATCATGGCCATCCCTCAAGTGAACGCGCCCGGTGATCCGGGCGTCCTGGCTTCGATGGCTTGGGTCGCAGCCGATGTGCCCTCGGTTCGCCCCAGCCTTCGTTTGCCGCTCCATTCAGCAGAAAAACGTAAAATGCGTGTGAAGCGGGTGAGGCGGGAGCATGACGGCGGCTGCGTCCGGTGTGTTCGCGCACCGCATCCGGAACTTGGCAGGCTACTTTGAGCTGCGGCAGGACCCGTCTGAAATGATTGGTCTTTTCGGAGAATTATGTCGTCGTCCCGGGCTCGACGAAACAATTCTCACGGAGATGAAACCATTTTGCGCTTTTGGCGCCTCACGCGCGAAACCGCCCATGGTTATCAGCTTCACAACGAACGACGGCGCATCGCCGGCCACCGAATTCGGAGACAAGACCATGCGCGCGCTCAGCTTCATCCTTGCCTTCGGTTTGGTGATTGCAGGCTCTTCGTTCGCGGGCGCGCCGGACGGCGGTCTCCCCGGTGTCGGCACCTTCCAGTACAGCGGCTCGCCGATCACCCCCACGGCGTCGCAGTCGATCGTGGTTGCCGCCCGCTTCTGATCGAAAACAAGAAAATCAGCCGATAAAGGCCATCATGATCGTTCGATTTTGCGCCGCTGCGTTCGTGTCCGTTCTGACGATCAATGCCGCCCAGGCGCAGGTGCGCGCTCCCACCAGGTTACCGGATCCCCGCACTGAGTTCGTGCGCCAGTGCGCGCCGCGGATGCTTGGGCGGTGGGAACATCCCGAGGAAGTCTGCGGCTGCCTGCACGATCACGCCGCGGCGGCCGTCGAGGACCGCGATCTGCGCGAAGCGCTGTTGCGCGGCATCAGCGAGACCGGCGTGCCCACCATCGAGACCGACTGGGTGCCGACGTCCAAGCAGGGCGAGATCGGTCCGACCTTCACCAAGATCGCCAAGCCGACCTTGCAATGCATGTTCGATCCGGCGAAGCAGTAACTATTTCGTCTTCGGACCGTAGCGCGGCACGCAAGCGCTGGTGCGCGCGACGCCCTTGTCGGTCATCTTCGTTCCGCGCACTTCCTTGACCTGTCCGGCGGGGCAGGTTCCGTCGTCCACCTGCACGCGCTGACCTAGCTTGAGATCGACGATGTCCTGCTCGCGTCCGACCGTGACGGCGTGCGCCGTCGTCACGAGCGCGGCGGAGATCAGGACTGAGAGGCAGGCTGCACGGCGGAAAGGCATGGCGAAAGATCCCGGCATTGATACCGCAATGTAAGGACGGGCTCGCGATTCTGATAGTGAACCTTTGTCAGGGCCCCCGGGCGGATCTGTTCCTCGTGCGCAGGGCGGTGCGCGATTCCCGCGCGAGCCGTTCGGCGGAGGCGATGAGCTGTGGAACCGCGTGGCCGGAAAATCCCAGCACGAAGCCAGGCAGAGGGGGCGCGCGCGAATAGGTGTCGGCCAAGAGCCAGCCTTCCGCGCCGGCCGCCTGCTTGGCCCGCGCTGCCACCGAAAGGTCGACCGAGCGATCAAACCGGGCGACCAGATGCAGGCCCTGCGATGGCACTGGTACCGAGAGCGCGCCATCGGATGCGGCTTCCAGCGTTTCGGCCAGCACATCGCGGGCGTCGCGATAGAGTTTTCGCACGCGCTTGAGGTTGGCGGCGAAGGCGCCGGAGTTGAGCATGTCGGCGACCGCACCTTCCATCAGCGTGCCGGGGAAGCGGTCGAGCGCCGCGCGCGCAGCCGTCACGTCCGCGATCAGGCGTTCGGGCAGGGCGCAATAGCCGATGCGCAGGCCGGGAAACAGCGTCTTGGCAAACGTGCCGAGGTAGATCACGCGCTGGAGGCGATCGATGCCGGCGAGCGACATCAGCGGTGCGCCGTCATAGCGAAACTCGCTGTCGTAATCGTCCTCCAGTACGAATGCGCCGGCCTGCCTGGCCCAGTCCAGAAGCTCGAGCCGCCGCGGCATCGACATCTGCACGCCCAGCGGAAACTGATGCGACGGCGTGACATAGGCCGCGCGCGCGTTGGGGCCGGCAGTGCGTCCCTTGGCGACCTGCATCCCGTGCTCGTCGACCGGAACCGGCACGGCGCGATAGCCGCAATGCGCGATGGTTTTTCGCGCGGCGGGGTAACCTGGGTCCTCGCACCAGACCTGGTCGTTGGGCTTGAGGATCGCGCTCAGCACGATGCGCAGCGCATGCAGCGTGCCCGACGTCAGCATGATCTGATCGGGGTCGCAGCGCAGGCCGCGCGCCGACAACAGATGATCGGCGATCGCCGCGCGCAGCTCGCGGCTGCCGCGGGGATCGCCATAGTGAAGGTGCTCAGGCCCGAAGGCGCGCATGCGTCGGCCGACGAAGGCGCGAAAACGCTGCACCGCGCGTTCGTCGATATGGGTGCAGCCGAGCGCGAAGGCGCCTTGCCCGGGCGTTTCGACGATGGCCTTCGGCTTGTCCGGCTCGGCCGTGCGCGCAGGAATGCGCGCGGCGACGAACGTTCCGGAGCCGACGGTCGCCTCGGCGAAGCCGTCGGCGATCAGGCGCTCATAGGCGATGACGACGGCGTTGCGCCGAAACCCGGTCTGCCTGGCCAGCGTTCGCGACGGCGGCAGCGGCTCGCCGGGCTTGACGAGGCCGGAGACGATCATCTCGCACAGCGCCTGATAGAGCCGGTGTGCGGCGGAGGCGCCTGGCGTGACGTGCGGGCCTGTGAGGTCGAGCGGCAGCTCGGTCTTTGTCGGCAAGGAAGGCCTGGCCGGTGAGGGGAGAGAATTGGTCGGAATATTTCGCATGGAATTGGAACTATCGCAGACCAAATGCGCCGCTACAACTGCTTCCAGATTTCTTCCAATCCGAGCAGGAGCGGCCGTGAGCCAGACCGAGACCTCGAATTCCTATCCGACCTCAGTGCGCAACCAGGTGAAGCGCCGGCACGACCGCGGCTTCTACGACCACGCCACGGTTCATCGCATCCTGGATTCCTCGATGCTCTGCCACGTCTCCTACGTGATCGACGGCCAGCCCTATTGCACGCCGACCTTCTTCTGGCGCGAGGGCACCAAGCTGTACTGGCATGGCTCGAGCGCAAGCCGGATGCTGCGCAGCCAGACCAAGGGCGAGCGCGTGTGTCTCACAGTCGCCCATCTCGACAGCCTCGTGCTCGCGCGCTGCGGCTTCAATCACTCCGCCGACTACCGTGCGGTGATGGCGTTCGGCACCGCCTATCTCGTCACCGACCCCGAGGAGAAGGAGCGCGCGGTGATCGCGATGGTCGACCGCTTCTTTCCGGACCGCACGGCGAGCCTGCGGGCCAGCAACACGCAGGAGATCAAGGCGACCTCCTTCATTGCGATGGAGATCGAGGAGGCCTCGGCCAAGGTCCGTGCCAAGGGTGTCGCCGACGACGACGAGGACTATGCGCTGCCGATCTATGCCGAGCGCATCCCGGTGCGCACCGTGCTCGGCGCGCCGGAGCCGTGCCCGCGCCTGCTCGACGGCGTCAGCCGGCCTGCGACGCTGAATGGCTATTCGGAAGGCCGCCTGCTCGAAGATGCATTGCGGGATGCTTATTTTGTGGAGTACCCGAACGGCTGAAATCGGCTAGCTTGCGCGCTCCTTGGGAACCATTGGAATGCCGGGAGTTGCCTGATGAATGCCGAAACGCAGCAGAGGATTCTTGACGCCGTCGATGCCGGCTTCGAGGCCCAGCTCGCCACCACACGCGATTTTGTCGCAATCCCTTCGACCCGCGGGGCGGAGGGGCCGTGCCAGGACATGATCGGCGACCTCCTGCGCGCGCGCGGCTACGAGGTCGACGACTGGCACATCGACGTCGACGATCTCAAGGACCTGCGCGGCTTCGGCCCCATCGAGCATGACTTCTCCAAGGCGCGTTCGGTGGTGGGCACCTACCGTCCGCAAACGAATGGCGGCAAATCGCTGATCCTGCAGGGCCACTGCGACGTCGTGCCCGCAGGCCCCCTGGAACTGTGGGACACGCCGCCGTTCTCGCCCGTCATCAAGGACGGCAAGATGTTCGGCCGCGGTGCCTGCGACATGAAGTCTGGCACCATCGGCGCGCTCTATGCGCTGGATGCGATCAAGGCCGCGGGCTTCAAACCGACGGCACGGATTCACTTTCAATCCGTGATCGAGGAGGAGAGCACCGGCGTCGGCGCGCTGTCGACGCTGCAGCGCGGCTATCGCGCGGACGCCTGCTTCATTCCGGAGCCGACCGGCGGCAAGATGGTGCGTTCGCAGGTCGGCGTGATCTGGTTTCGCCTGCGGGTGAAGGGGCACCCGACCCATGTCGCGTTTGCCGGCTCCGGCGCGAACGCGATCATGGCCGCCTATCATTTGATCCAGGCGCTGCAAAAGCTCGAGATCGAATGGAACGAGCGCGCCAAGGCTGACAGGCACTTCAAGACGCTGAACCATCCCATCAACTTCAACCCCGGCATCATCAAGGGCGGTGATTGGGCCTCCAGCGTGCCGGCCTGGTGCGATGTCGATTGCCGGATCGCGGTGTTGCCGGGCTGGTCGATTGCCGATCACCAGAAGGAGATCACGGCCTGCGTCGCCGCTGCCGCGCGCAACCACCGCTTCCTCGCCAACAATCCGCCGGAGATTGAATGGTCCGGCTTCCTGTCGGAGGGCTATGAACTGACCGACGCGGCGGCACCGGAAGCCGCGTTCGGCAATGCGTTCAACAAGGTCTATGGCGGCGTGCCGGAGGATCTCGTCTTCACCGCGCTCACCGACACCCGCTTCTACGGCCTCAACCACGGCATCCCGAGTCTCTGCTTCGGCGCCAGCGGCGGCGAGATGCACGGCTTCAACGAATATGTCGAGCTGGAGTCGCTGAGGAAGACGACCAAGGCGATGGCGCTGTTCATCGCGGAATGGTGCGGGGTGGAGAAGGCGTAAAGGTCTGGTGTCCCGGACGCGGGGCAGCGCGAAGCGGTGCGCCGCCGAGCCGGGACCCATGTTGCGGCAGAGGCGCTGGACCCCGGTTCAGCAGCGCATCGTTGCACGCTGCGCTGCGCCCGGGGAACGTGCCCAACCGATCGTCGCTCGATCTGCTAGATGCTTTAAGCTTAAAAGAAAGACTAGGATGCTGGGCGTCCCGGTGGCAGACTGGCGTCCGGTTTGCTGGACGAGTCCGTGGGAGTGACAATGCGCGATTGGGATGATGCTTACGCCAACTCGGCCCACATCCCCGGCTCGGACAAGATGCCTGGACAATGGGCCGAGCGGGCGGCCGCCTACCGCGCCGGGCTGAAGGATTTTCGCGCCGACATCGCCTATGGCGCCGGCGAGCGTCAGCGCCTCGACCTGATCCTGCCCGACGGCGACAGCAAGGGCCTCGTCGTCTTCGTCCACGGCGGCTACTGGATGCGCTTCGACAAATCGACCTGGACTGATCTGGCCGAAGGCGCGCGCCAGCATGGCTGGACGGTGGCGTTGCCGAGCTACACGCTGACGCCGGCCGCACGCATCTCCAACATCCCCGCCGAGATCGCCGCGGCGATCGCCAAGGCGGCTTCGCTCGTCTCCGGGCCGATCCGGCTCGCCGGCCACTCCGCTGGCGGCCATCTCGTCACCCGCATGCTGTGCGACGACAGCCGGCTGGAGCCCGCCGTCTACAACCGTATCGCCGGCGCGCTTTCGATCAGCGGCCTGCATGATCTGCGTCCGCTGCTGAAGACGAAGATGAACGAGACGCTCGGCATGACCATGGAGGAGGCGACGCTCGAAAGCGCGGCGCTGCATCTGCCCCGCGGGCATTCGCCCGTCACCGCCTGGGTCGGCGGCAGCGAGCGGCCGGAATTCATTCGTCAGTCCGACCTGATGGCCAATCTCTGGACCGGCTTCGACGTGCCGACGCGCCTCGTCGTCGATCCCGGGCTGAACCATTTTACCGTGATCGACGGACTGAAGGATCCGTCATCGCCGATCACCGCGCGCCTGATCGGCCTCGACTGAGCAAAGCCGGGGAAGATCGATCGAAAGGGCCTGCCCATGACGTCCAACGATTACGATCCCACGAGAGAAGGCGCCGAGACCGATTTCGCCCGGCGGATGTCCTACGGCGACTACCTCGCGCTGGATGCGATCCTGGGCGCGCAGCATCCGTTGTCGGAAGCGCATGACGAGATGCTGTTCATCATCCAGCATCAGACCACGGAGCTGTGGATGCGCCTCGCCATCCACGAACTCAGTGCCGCACGCCGTGCCATCGCCGGGGACGAGGTGCAGCCCGCCATGAAGATGCTGGCGCGGATGTCGCGGATCTTCGAGCAGCTCAACAACGCCTGGGACGTTCTGCGCACGATGACGCCGAGCGAATACACGCGCTTCCGCTCGCAGCTCGGACAGTCCTCCGGTTTCCAGTCGCGGCAATACCGGCTGATCGAATTCCTGCTCGGCAACCGCAACCACGCCATGCTCAAGCCGCACACGCACGATGTGGAGACGACGAGGCTGCTCGAAGCTGAACTTTCGACGCCCAGCCTCTACGACGAGGTGCTCAGGCTCGCCGACCGCAACGGGCTGAAGATGCCGGCGGCGGTGCTCGCGCGCGACGTCCGCGAGACCCACAGCTTCAACGAAGGCGTGCTGCAGGCCTGGCGCGTCGTCTACGAGGCGCCGGAGACGCATTGGATGCTCTACGAGCTCGCCGAAAAGCTGGTGGATTTCGAGGATTACTTCCGTCGCTGGCGCTTCAACCACGTGACGACGGTCGAGCGCGTCATCGGCTTCAGGCGCGGCACCGGCGGCACTGGTGGCGTCAGCTATCTCAAGCGCATGCTGGAGGTCGAGCTATTCCCCGAACTCTGGCGCGTCCGCACCATTCTGTAGAAATGCCCAAGAAATATCCATGACCAGATATCGCGTCTATGACGACACCAAAGCGCTGTTCCATCTGCCTGAAGGCGTGATCTATCTCGACGGCAACTCGCTCGGCGCGCTGCCGCTGGGGGTGGCCGAGCGCGTCAACCGCGTCATCACGACCGAGTGGGGCAATGAGCTGATCCGCGCCTGGAACAGTGCAGGCTGGTATGCGCAGCCGCGCCATGTCGGCGATCGCATCGCGCGGCTGATCGGCGCGGAAGCCGGCTCGGTGATGGTCGGAGACACGCTGTCGCTCAAGGTCTACCAGGCGCTGGCCGCTGCGCTCGACATGAACGCGTCGCGCAAGATCGTGCTGTCGGACACCGGCAATTTCCCGACCGACCTCTACATGGCCGAAGGCCTGATCGCGACGCTCGGGCGTGGCCATCAATTGCGTCTGGTGGCGCCGGAGGAGATCGAGGCTGCGTTGTCGGAGGAGGTCGCGGTGCTCTACGTCACCGAGATCGACTATCGCACCGGTCGCCGCCACGACATGGCGAAGCTCACGGCAAAGGCGCATGCGCTCGGCATCGTCACGGTCTGGGATCTCGCGCATTCCGCCGGCGCGCTGCCGGTCGATCTCGCCGGGAGCGGCGCCGATTTCGCGGCGGGGTGCACCTACAAATATCTCAACGCCGGCCCCGGCGCGCCGGCCTTCCTCTATGTCGCGCCACGCCACGCCGACAGCGCGCGCGCCGCTCTGTCGGGATGGATGGGGCATGCAAAGCCATTCGCATTCGAGCTTGGCTATGCGGCCGCAGGTGGCGTCGAACGCATGCGCGTCGGCACACCCCCGGTGCTGGCAATGGCGGCGCTGGAGGCCTCGCTCGACATCTGGGACCGTGTCGATATGGCAGAGGTCCGTGCGCGCTCGCTGGCGCTCGGTGACTTGCTGATTGCCGAAGTCGCGCGCCGCTGCCGGTCTCTGAAGCTGGTGACCCCGCGCGCGCATGAGCACCGCGGCTCCCAAGTCTCCTTCGCCTTCGACGGCGGTTACGCCGCCATGCAGGCGCTGATCGCCCGCGGCGTCATCGGCGATTTCCGCGCGCCTGACATCATGAGGTTCGGGATTACGCCGCTGTATATTGGTGAGACCGAGGTGCTGAAGGCGGCCGAGATCATCGAGGAGGTGATCGCGGGCGAGGTCTGGCGGCGGCCGGAATATCAGGTGGTGAATGCGGTGACGTGAGGGAAGCCGTGGCCCGGACGCGGCGCGGCGCGCCGCACTTGCGGCGTGATGCGCTGCAGAGCCTGGGCCCACGCCGCACCGTGCTCCGTCGCGAGATGGGTCCCGGCTCTGCGGAGCAACGCTGGGGCGTTGCAGCGCGTCCGGGACACGAGAGCGTCGGCGGCCGCGCTATCGGCGCTTATCCCACAACGCCGTCACGATCGCATCCAGCCCGTCCGTCAGCGCCGCCGGTCCCGGTTGCAGAATGATCGGCGACCTGATCTCGACGATACGATCGTCGCGCACGGCGGGGATATCACTCCAGCCCTCGCGCGCGCGGATGCGGGCAGAGACGACCTTCTTGCCGCACCAGGAGGCGAGGATGATTTCGGGCGCTGCCTCGCGAACCGCCTCCGCCGCAACGATGCGATCCTTCGCGGCCTGCTGATGTCTCAGCTCCGGAAAGATGTCCGTTCCGCCCGCGATCTCGATCAACTCCGACACCCAACCGATGCCCGAGATCAACGGATCGTCCCATTCCTCGAAATAAACTCTCGGTCGCGGCGAGGGGCGGGGTGTCGCGGCGATCGCGGCAAGGCGCCGCTCGAGGCCTTGCGCGAGTTCCTCCGCGCGTTTCGCCGCGCCGACCAGCGCACCGAGCGTGCGGATCATCGCCAAAATCCCGGCGACGTCGCGCTGGTTGAAGACGTGGACGTCGATGCCTGCGCGGACGAGATCGGCGACGATGCCGGCCTGGAGATCGGAGAAGGCCAGAACAAGGTCCGGTTCCAGCGCCAGGATCTTTGGAATGTCCGCGGACACGAACGCCGACACCCGCGGCTTCTCGCGCCGCACCTGCGGCGGACGAACCGCGTAGCCGGACACGCCGACGATGCGATCCTGCTCGCCGAGCAGGTACAGCGTTTCGACGGTCACTTCGGTCAGGCAGACGATGCGGCGGGGCGGGAAGTGGCGCATGGCGTTCCATATGCGCAAGTGCCGGGCGATGTCACGGCGGCCCATGACCTCTGACGTCATTGCTTTGCCGCCCGAAGCAATTCACGTTTGGACAACAATCAATTGGGAGGACTTTTGATGACGCCGCTCGAGAAACTTAAAGCGATGAAGATGCCGTTTGCCGAGCTCAAGGGCGTCGAGTTCGTCGAGGCCGGGAAGGACCGCGTGGTGGCGCGGATGATGGTCCGACCCGATCTCTGCACGCTTCATCACACCATCCATGGCGGCGCTGTGATGGCGCTGGCCGATTCCGTCGGTGCGGCCGCGACCGTGATCAACCTGCCGGAGGACGCCAAGGGCACGACCACGCTGGAGAGCAAGACCAATTTCATCGGCGGGGCCAAGGAGGGAACCACGGTCATCGCCACCGCGACCCCGGTCCATCGGGGCCGGCGGACCCAGGTTTGGACCACCCGGCTGGAGACCGAGGACGGCAAGCTGGTCGCCGTTGTCACCCAGACCCAGCTGGTCCTGTAAGACTACGGGGCGTTGATTTTATTAACGAATTGGTCGTCTCCCGTGCCTCTAAGTTGGGCAGATCCTCGTCTTGTAAAAGATGCTGCGATGCACAATATACGGGGTCTAGGGATTCGAACGCCTCCTCGAGGGACACCAAGAGGAGTTTTAACTTGTCACTCGAAGATTTGGCCCTTGAGGCCACCACCCGCACAATCCACGTTCCGGGCTATGTGCGGACCTTGAGCCAGCAGGAAGAATTGCCGCTCCTGCGCGATCATCTGCTGCGGCTGGATGCCGGAAGCCGGCACGACCGCTTTAACGGCTTTCTCGACGACTCATTCATCGAGCGTTACGCCGCCCGCTGCGCCGAGGACGGCACCGTGATCGTCGCCTATATCGTCGACGGCGTGGTCCGTGGTGCTGCCGAGTTGCATCCGCCGGAAGATGGTTCGCTGCCTGAAGTCGCCTTCAGCGTGGAAGCCACCGCGCGCCGCCAGGGCGTCGGCACGGTCTTGTTCAGCCGCCTGATCGCTGAAGCGCGCTGGAAAGGCTATAAGAGCCTGCGCATCACCACGGGCGCCGAGAATCACGCCATGCGGGCGCTCGCCAGGAAGTTCGGCGCGCATCTGGCTTTCCGCCACGGCGAATCGACTGGCACGATCGACCTCGCCAAGACGCCTGAGGCCGAACTCGCCGATCTCGCGGCCTCGCCGTTCAGGGCCGGCCGCGCATTGCTCAGCTTCAACTCGACCTGCTGGAAGATCATCTCCAGCATGTACGGCCATCGCGCCGCCTGAGTTCAGGAAACTGTCGGGAATCAAAAAGCGGACCGGCAAAACCGGTCCGCTTTCGTATTGGGAGCAGGGGAATGAAGCCCTTTAGGTGCCAGTGCGTGTGGCGGCGCTGAAGCGGCGGACGACGCGGCGTTCGACCACGACCGACCGCTGCGCGCCCTGTTCGCCGGCGATCACGCGCGTGGCGGTGATGCGGCTGTTGGTGCGCGCCTGCTTCTTGACCTCGGCTTGCACGACATCAAGCGGCATCCCCATCAGAGCTGCGGCGATCTCGGCCTGCTGCTCATGGTCGTCGGTGATGCCGACGGCGGCGAAGATCGCCTCGTCCAGGGTGGGCGGATCATGGCGGACGCGCCGCGTGCCATATTTGGTATTCCAGTCTGCGCTCATAACGGCCTCGTTTTGATGCCGGGATACCTAGTGCCGCAAATGTTGCATTGCAATATGAAATTAGTGTGGCATCTCAGCTATGCACCGGTCGGGTGTCAGGGCGGTGATGCGACTCCGGCATCGATCTCAATCCGTTGTTGCGGCCAGCGCTTCAGGGCGGCATGCCCGGCCTCGGTGAGCCCGTAGATTCCCCGGTCGGCCCGTTCGAACCAGCCATACACATTGTTAAGCAAGATCTTGCCGGCGTCAGGGCAGCGCTCGCGCAATTCGCGCACGGGCCGCGGCCCGTCGGCGAGCGCCGAGGCGCAGGCCAGAGCCTGCTGCCGATAGGCCGTCATGATCGGTGCGCGGGTGCTGCCGCCGAGCACGGGATCGCCCTGGCGGCGCTGGTGCTCCGCGACGAGACGCGACCGTACCTTCGGCTCGCGGCGGGGCGCCGCGGTCGGCGGCTTCACCAGCACCTCGACCTGGCCGCGATCGGTCACGCCGAGCATGCCGAAGCCGAGGCGGCGGCAGAGATTGCGATAGCGCGCATCGCTTTCACGCCCCTTGCCCCGGATCGACATCTTTGCCGCAATCCAGACCTCGTCGCCGGCCGGCGCGCGGTCGACCGCCTGGAGGATCAGCTCGAGATTGAAGGCGAGCTTGAGCTCGCCGATCACCACCACGGGCGGATCGCCGGCGCTGAGGCCCACGAGATCGCAGCCGCCGATCTCGCCCTTTACGGTGAAGCCGAGCTCTTCGAGGAAGCGTTTGACGGGCAGGTAAAGCGCGGTTTCCAAAGAACGTGTCCGAAGCTTGCGTTTCGATCGGAGAATCAGTTGCGGGCAGTCTAGCCCGGATCGGACACGGCCAGAGGGCCACGTTTCAGCCTACGAGCCGATCATAGTCGGCATGGGAGCCGATCCAGAACCAGACGTAGGCGTCGTTCGTCTCGACCGCCAACGCTCTATAGCGAAGGCCGACTCTAGCCGACCAAAATCGTCCGACTTTCTTGAATTGCAGCGATGGGTGGGTGGGATCGCTTTTCAAGAGCGCGAAATTCGCGTCTGCCAATTTCCTAACATTAGCAGGCAAGGCCGCGTAAGCTTTCCAAAATCTTGGCGAAGCCGCGTGTTCACAAGTCGCGCGTCTGCCCTGTGCGGTAGGCGTTCAGCGCTTCCTCGGCGAACGCATCGAGCCTTCCTGCTTGAGCGTCGCGCTCCAGGGCTTGATCAAAGCGCTGTGCATCAAACTGCTCGAACCACGCGCGAAAGCGTGCCAGTTCGCTTGGCGTCAGCAGCTCTACCGCTTTCTCAATATCTTCGGTCGTCATGACTTAAATATAGCAATTTCTGCTTGCTACGAAAAGACGGGCCGAACCTCTTCGATTAAACCCGCCCGCCGACCGGGATCAGCGCGCCGGTGATGCCGCTCGCGGCGTCGCTGGCGAGGAACAGGATCACCTCGGCGAGTTCCCGCGGCGTTACCCATTTGGAGAAGTCCGCCTTCGGCATGTCGGCGCGGTTGGCGGCGGTGTCGATGATCGACGGCAGCACCGCGTTCACGGTGACCTTGCCTTTCCACTCGTTGGCCAGCGACTCGGTGAGGCGATGCACGCCCGCCTTGGACGCCGCATAGGGCCCCATGCCGGAGCCTGCCTGGATCGCGCCCATGGCGCCGATATTGACGATGCGGCCGGCCCTGGACGTTGCGAGATGCGGCAGCGCCGCGCGCGAGGCGTTGAGCGCGGTCAGGACGTTCAGTGCGTACATGCGCTGCCAGGTCTTGACGTCGCCATCGCCCACGGTCTCGAAGGCGAAGCCGCCGGCGATGTTGATCAGCGCATCGAGCCTGCCGAAATGCTTGGCCGCCGCATCAATTGCCGTCTTCGCCTGGGGCGCCTCGGACAGGTCGACGCCGCCGATCTCGATGCTCTCGGGCGTTGCGGGAATCTGCGATGACGCGTGATCGATGCCGGCCACGCGCGCGCCGCGCGATCGTGCGATCTCCGCAACCACCTTGCCGAGCGCGCCGTGTGCGCCTGTCACGATCAGGACCTTGTCTTGCATCATCGTTCTCCGGGCACGGCTGTCTATGATTGCAGGTAGCGCGCCTGCAGCGCGGTCCGCTCCGCCGTGCCGAGCTTGAGGGCGTCGCGCAAATAGGTTTCGAGATCGCCATATTCACTGCCGATGGCTTCGAATGCAGCGGCAAGGTACGAGGCTTCGACGCTGCCGATGGCATTGCGTACGTCCTCCGGCAGGTCGAAGGCGGCCGTCGCATCGCGTTTGTAATGCCGGTTGGTGAGCAGGTAGTCCTCGGCAATGATTTCATCGGGTACGCCGAGCGCATGCAGGATCAGCGCGCTGGCGAAGCCGGTGCGGTCCTTGCCCGCAGTGCAATGGATCACCAGCGGCGCGCGATCTTCGAGGAGATGGCCGAACAGGTTGCGAAAGCTGTTCGTGTGGTGGCGAACGTAGTTGCGATAGGATTCGCGCATGAGCTCCAGCGCGACCGGTGCAGTCAGCGTGCCGCTTGCGAGTTCGGTACGCAGCGCAGCCACGACGCTCGGTTCGATCGGCAGCGAATGCACCGTGATCTCGCTGACGACGCAGACGCCGGCCGCGCGCTCCTCAACCCCACGGAAATCGAAAGCGCTCCGCACCCCGAGCGCCCTGACGATCTCGATATCGGCGGCGGTGAGCTGGCCGAGATGGTTGGAGCGGAAGATGTGCCGCCAGCGCGTGGTGCGGCCGTCGTTGGTCGGGTAGCCGCCGAGATCGCGAAAATTGCTGGCGCCTTGCAGGGCGAGGTGACGGGCAGGGGAATCTGACATGGGATCGGCTTCGGTTATGGTTCCATTGGGCGCACGAGGGGGCGTCCTTGAAAGCTATTACAGGGGGCGATCATGGGCCGGCACAAGGCCATTCTTTTGACGACCGCCATGCTGGCAGCTGGAATGACCAGTGCGCGACAGACTGAAGCGCAGATGTTCCAGACCTATCGCTGTGCCGATGGTACGCAGTTCGTCGTCGGGTTTTATGACGACGACAAGCGCGCCTTTCTCCAGATCGACGGCGAGCCGGTCACGCTCGCCAAGCGGCTGTCGGTCGCCGGAAAACGCTATTCGGGGGCGGGTATCACGCTGACCATCGGAAAGACCGGGGGCACCACGGTCAAGCATCTGAAGCGGCCGGTGACGGCCTGCGCGGTGATCTGAACGGCGCGGTTCACGCGAGCATCAAAAAGGGCCGAAACATCGCTGTTTCGACCCTTTTCGAGCTGCCGCCGGGCGCCTGCGAGACGCGGCGGTTTCAAACCGACCATAGGCATTAGCGATCCCATTTCGGCTTGGCGTCGTCGACCGCGTCCTGGTGGTACCAGCTGTCGCTGCAGATCGAGGCATTCGCCGGAAGCGAAGCGTGATCGGCAGGAAGGCGGGTCTCGCCGTAGCGGCGTCCCGCGAGAGCCGCGCGGCCCCCGACCGGGAATTGGTAGATCGTTGCCGATCCGTGACTCAGACCATTGTTCATCATTGCGATTTCTCCTTGGTCGAAGCGCCTTGGCCTCCATGGTGCGCCCGACTCGTTCGATTGTGGTTACTGGAATCCCCATATCGGCCGCGCATCCCGAAATGCAAAGTGCTGAAAACGAAATCAGTTTCCGCCTAATTTGTAGGCATGCGGCCTGCTGCATCCCCTAAGGCACGGTGTCGGTGGCCAACGACTGGGGCATTCCAAAGGTTGCTAGGCAGGGGTGTGGAGCTTTGCGAAAATTGCTGGACGTTGATGCGCGTTTCATCGGCAACTCCCGGCACGGGCCGGACTGCTTCAGAATCGGGCGCTTTTCACGGGATTTTTGCGGTGCAGCTACACGCAAAGGTGCGCGGCTATGACGCACGACGAGGTCGACATCGCCTCGACGCCGGGCCGGGGACAGTTGCGGTGGAGAACCTCCCGCGCTGCGGCCTTTTGGCACGTAAAATGCTTGTAAAGGGCCGGCCGATGATGGCCGGGTACAAAACGTTCGGGGGCCGCCAGGCCCCCAACCTTTCGCATCATCTACAGAGAGGCTCAATGACCAAGTATAAGCTCGAGTACATCTGGCTCGACGGATATACGCCGACTCCGAACCTGCGCGGCAAAACTCAGATCAAGGAATTCGCGTCGTTCCCGACGCTCGAGCAGCTTCCGCTCTGGGGCTTCGATGGCTCCTCGACCCAGCAGGCCGAAGGCCACAGCTCCGATTGCGTGCTGAAGCCGGTCGCCGTCTTCCCGGACGCCGCGCGCACCAACGGCGTGCTCGTGATGTGCGAAGTCATGATGCCCGATGGCAAGACCCCGCACGCCTCCAACAAGCGCGCCACCATTCTCGACGACGCCGGCGCCTGGTTCGGCTTCGAGCAGGAATACTTCTTCTATAGGGACGGCCGTCCGCTCGGCTTCCCGACCGCTGGTTATCCGGCGCCGCAGGGTCCGTACTATACCGGCGTCGGCTACTCGAACGTCGGCGACGTCGCTCGCAAGATCGTCGAAGAGCACCTCGACCTTTGCCTCGCTGCCGGCATCAACCATGAAGGCATCAACGCGGAAGTCGCCAAGGGCCAGTGGGAATTCCAGATCTTCGGCAAGGGCTCCAAGACCGCTGCTGACCAGATGTGGATGGCCCGCTATCTGATGCTGCGCCTCACCGAGAAGTACGGCATCGACATCGAATTCCACTGCAAGCCGCTCGGCGACACCGACTGGAACGGCTCCGGCATGCACGCCAACTTCTCGACCGAGTATATGCGCACGGTCGGCGGCAAGGAGTATTTCGAGGCCCTGATGGCCGCCTTCGACAAGAACCTGATGGACCACATCGCCGTCTACGGCCCGGACAATGACAAGCGTCTGACCGGCAAGCACGAGACCGCGCCGTGGAACAAGTTCAGCTACGGCGTTGCCGACCGCGGCGCTTCGATCCGCGTGCCGCACTCCTTCGTCAACAATGGCTACAAAGGCTATCTGGAAGACCGTCGTCCGAACTCGCAAGGCGACCCATACCAGATCGCTTCGCAGATCCTGAAGACGATCGCCTCCGTGCCGGCCGACAAGAAGGCTGCGGCCTAAGATCCTCCCGGCCCGGGCTGGGGGCTGGCCCGGGTTGGCTCTCAATCCGCCGGAGCTGAAAGGCTCCGGCGGATTTTTAGCATCTTGATGACAGCCATTCCCGAGACGCAGCAGGGCTGCGTCGCGTGAAGCCTGTCCATATCGGCCCAAAGCGGGATAGAGTGCCCGCAGGATGCGCGCAGGGCCGGGGACGGCTGGTGTTTGAAGGCTTCTACAAGGTGAAATTTCAGCTCGGCGACGCCGTCGGCCGGAGCGTGATGCATGCCGGCAACGGCAAGATGCTGGGCGGCAACTCGGCCTTCGCCCATATCGGCACCTACGAGAAGACCGACAGCGGCGTCGACGTCGTGATCAGCACCGTCCGCCATAACCCCGATCCGAACTACCGCGCCATGGCAGGCACCGACGATGCGACCTTGCTCGCCAAGGGCTGGGCGGATGGCGACCTCTATCGCTTCAAGGGTGAGCTGAAGGAACTGCCCGGCATTCCCTTCCAGTCGGTGATGACGCCGATCACGGAAGACGAGGTGCCGATCGCCGGTGGCGTCGGCGAAGCCGGCATCACGGACGGCCTCTACTCAATCCATCTGCGCATGCTCGACGGTCTGGACGGCGGCCTCACCGGCGTGATGCTGCTCAACCGGGGCCGCATCCTCGGCGGCGATGCGGCATTCTACTATCTCGGCAGCTACACCGCCGCGAACGGGCGCTGGAAGGGCCAGATACTCAACCAGGAGCACACGCCGGCCAAGGACGACCCGATCTTCGGCGGCCACGAGGTCGGTATCGGCTTCTCCGGCAGCTACGATGCGGAGCAGGCGGTGCTGGAGGCGACTGCGCTTGCCGGCAAGCGCAGCCTGCGCCTGACCGCCGCGCTCAAGCTGATGCATCGCGCCTGATCGCGACGGAAATCGCTCATGGAAATCCTTCGCATGCTTTCGACGCTCGGCCTGATGGGTGCGATGCGCAGCCTGTCGTCCGCGTACGAAGCCGCAACCGGCGTCCGCATCGACGCCGACTTCGCGCCGACCCTCGCTCTGCTGAAGCGCCTGCGCGACGGCGAGGCCGCCGATCTCGTGATCCTCACGCGCGAGGGGCTGGACGAGATGATCGCGGAGGGCCGCGTGCTCTCAGAGAGCGCCGCCGATCTGGCGCGCTCCTATGTCGGCATTGCCGTGCGGGCAGGGCAGGCGCATCCCGATATCGGAAGCGAAGCGGCGCTGCGCAGGACGCTGCTCGCAGCGCGGTCCATCGCCTATTCGCGGCTGGGCGCGAGCGGCGTCTACTTCGCCCAGCTGATCGTGCGGATGGGGATCGCAGCCGAGATCAACGCAAAGGCGACCATCGTCGAGCAGGGCTTTACAGCCGAGCGTCTCGTCAGCGGCGAGGCCGACCTCGCCGTGCAGCAGATCAGCGAGCTGAAGCAGGTCGGCGGCATCGAGGTGGTGGGACCGATCCCGCACGAGCTGCAGACACCGGCGGTGTTCTCCGCCGGCCGCATGGCAGGGGCGAAGCACGCCGACGCCGCGGACCGTCTGCTGCGCTATCTGGCATCGCCCGAGGTCGTACCCGTCCTGCGCCAATCGGGACTCGAGCCTTGAATTTGCCGGGGCGGGGACGCAACGTGACGACCATGCGGACTTGTCTCCTTGCCATCGTCCTCGTGCTTGCCGCGCCGTTGGCGGCGCGCGCGCAATCGGCCGATCTGGTGTTGTGCGACCGGGTCGCGGCCGATCCCAGCGATCCCGACAAGCCGGCTGACGTGAAGGGCGTCGCGGAGATCGCGTCTTCCGACGTCGCGACGGCGATCAGGTTCTGCAAGCAGGCCGCGCCGTCCTCGCGTCGCGCGATGTTCGCACTCGGCCGCGCTTACGCGGCCAACCGGCAGACGGCGGAGGCGATCGCTGCCTGGCGCAAGGCCGCCGACAAGGGATCGAGCGCGGCGATGGTCGAGCTCGGTGTTGCCTATGGCACCGGCTCCGGCATCGCCAAGGACGAGGCGCAGGCGCGAAAACTGTTCGAGAAGGCGGCGCAATCAGGCAACCCCCGCGGCGTCAGCAACCTTGCTGCGCTCGGCGGCGCAGGGGGCGCCGCGCCGGCCGATCCCGCGCAGGCGCGCGCGCTGCTCGGCAAGGCTGCCGAGACCAATGCGGAGGCGCAGTACCAGCTCGGCCTGATGCTTTCCGAAGGCACGGGCGGTGCGAAGGACGACGTCGCGGCGCGTGCGCTGTTCGAGAAAGCGGCGGCGCAAAATCATCCCGGCGCGCTGGAGCGGATGGGGGCCTTCGCACAGGAAGGCCGCGGCGGCGCAAAGGACAAGGACGCCGCGAAGACCTATTACGAGCGCGCCGCCGCGCTCGGCGACGAGGACGCCAAGAAAGCGCTGGAGCGGCTGCGCTGCCCCTATGCGATCAAGGACAAGCAGGGCAAGCTCGTCACCACGCTGTGTTTCTGAGCAGAGCCGCACGCGACGGAACCTCAATCGCGTGGACGCCGTTGATCTCAAGACACAACGGAGCGCGATCATGATCCGTAAACTGGCGTCGGGCGAATACCGCCTCTATTCACGCAAGGTGAATCCGAAGACCGGCAAGCGTCGTAACCTCGGGACCTTCCGGAGTCGCGCGGCCGCCGAGAAGCACGAGCGCGAGGTGCAGTATTTCAAGCGTCACTGAAGCGGGACGCCGTCCGCCGGAACAAAAATGTCGAAAACAACCCCATGCACAGTAGGCGGGGCCTTGAAATCGCAGCGGAATTACGCGCGATGGATTTTGCGAAACCCGCTTTGACCCGTCGGGCAAAACAGGAGCATGATGGCATTGTGGCGGGGAGGCGCCCCGCAAGGGCCCTGCGCGAAAAAGCCGGATGGCCTGGCTGGGGCAGCAGTGCTAGGTAGCCCACGATTCTTTTCCGATTTTGCGGGTTCATTGCGTTGCTGGACGGGCTCTACAAGGTTGAATACGGCGTCAACGATGCGTTCGGGCGCAGCATCATGTGCCTGCACGACGGCAAGATGCTGGGCGGTAATTCGGCCTTCGCGCATCTCGGCACCTATGTCGAGCGCGATGGCGAGATCATCGCCGAGGTGATCACCGAGCGACATAACGAGGATCCCCATTACAAGCCGCTGATGGGCGCCGACGTCGCCAGGATCGGCGCACGCGGCCGGCTGCACGGCAACCAGATTCGTCTTGCCGGCGGCGCGGATACCATGCCGGGCGCCGGTTTCTGGGCCAACCTGACGCGGCTCGACGACGGGGCGCTGCCGCCACGCGGCACGATCGGGCAGGGCGGCATCGCCAACGGGCTCTACGGGATGGGTCTGCGCGCGCTCGACGGTGTCGAAGCGGGTCTCTCCGGCGTCATGCTGCTGATCGACGGCCGCATCCTCGGCGGCGATGCGTTCTTCTACTATCTCGGCTCCTATTCCTCGGCGGACGGCCGCTGGAAGGGCGAGATGCTCAACCAGGAGCACACGCCGGCCAAAGGCGAGAACCCCGTGTTCGGCGGCTATGAGGTCGGGATCGGCTTCTCCGGGACCTGCAACGAGGACAGCGGCGAGTTCGAAGGCATCGCGCTTGCCGGCAAGCGCAGCTTGCGGCTGGCGGCTTCGCTGAGGTTGATGAGAAGGGCTTAGGACGTTTGCCGGGCGGATGTCCGGTTGCTGAGGTGAAGCGGCCCTCGACGCGTCGGCGCGGCGATGTCAGCTAGTGACCCGAAGCGGGCATGCGCCATCTCGCCGCATTTGCGACGCGGCAGTTGCATTCGCAGCAAGTGCGACGACCATTGACACCTGATACTCTGCACCTGTCCCCCCAGCTGCGATGAGGATCGAATGAAGCGGCGGGAGTTCATGGCGACTGCTGCGGCGCTGGTCGTTTCGCCACGACGGTTGGGGGCGCAAGGAATGCCTCGCCGTATCGGTTTCTTCGGTTTCTTAGATCCGATAGCTCGCGAAGCGTGGCGCACCGGCTTACGTGAAAGGGGTTGGATCGAGGGCAAGAACCTGCTCATCGAATATCGCAATTATGCAGACGCCTCGGATCGCTTGCAAACCTTTGCTGCGGAGTTGGTAGCCCTAGCTCCCGATCTGATAGTTGCCGCCGGGCCGCAAGCAGCCTCCGCCCTGAAATCGGCCACCATTCCGATTGTCTTCGTGGTTGTTGCCGATCCTGTTGGACTTGGCCTGGTTCAAAGCCTCTCGCGCCCAGGCGGCAACATGACCGGTCTTACCTCGTGGGTTCCGGGAGATTGGTTTGGAAAACAAATCGAAATCCTCCGCGAACTGATACCCCATGCCGCAAAAATTGCGCTCTTAGTCAATCGCGACAACCCAATGCACAGGCTGCTGTTAGCTGAGGAGGTACCAAGCACAGCCCGAAAGCGCGGGGTCGCTCTGTCTATAGTCGAGGCGACTAAGACCGAGGAACTCGACACCGCCTTTGCTTCAGCAGCTGCCCAGCGCGCCGATGCAATGATCGTTTTTGGCGACATTCTGACCATTCGCCAAGCCCCGCGAGTTGTCGGGCTCGCGGCGGAGTACCATTTGCCCGCGATTTACTTCTTCCGACAATTCGCCGATGGCGGATTGGTCGTCTACGGCCCCGATATAGCCGATCTATTCCGCCGTGCAGGCGGCTACGTCGATAAGATCCTCAAGGGCACCAAGCCTGCCGATCTGCCGGTAGAGCAGCCGACCAAGTTCGAGCTAGTCATCAACATGAAAACGGCGAAAGCGCTCGACCTCACTGTGCCGCCCTCGTTACTCGTTCGTGCCGATGAGGTGATCGAATAGAGATGGGATTTGCTGCGATGCATGAATCCAATGCCCGACGCTGCACCGGTCACGAACGCAGTCTTTCCAGCGAGTTCCTTCACGCGCAGCCTTCCCGTGGAAGCGGACACCTGGCGCCAATAAGCCAAGTGTCCCCGGGCGCCATATGACCCCGTTTTCGAGCGATTGGGAAGCGTGCCGAATGTCCGCTTGTGACCCCGTGGCTGACCTCGGTCGCCGCCTGTCGGATGTCAGCAAGCGACCCCAAGGGGACTATTTCATTTCCGTCAGGTACTCCGCGGAAATCCGACCACGCCTGTCAGGATCTCCATCTCCTGCCCACCACGTCACGACTTATTCTGTCTTGCCTCCACATATCGCGCGAAGCTATCGAGGATCGCCTGCCAACCGCCTTGCTGTTGCTCGACGGAGTGCGTCGGTTCGCTATCGAAGACGACGCGGACGACAACTCCTTTTGGGCCGGGCACGAATTCAACTTCGGCCTTTCGATCGCCGAACGCGTATTCGATCCGCTTGTGTTCAACGATCTTCGTGTAAGTGCCGGCGAAGTCGAAACCCATGCTGCCGTCCTTGGCCTCCATGCGCGACGAGAACGCGCCGCCATCACGCAGGTCGACCGTAGCCCTGGTCGTATGCCAGTCGTCGGACGCTGCGTTCCACTTCACGATATCGGCAGGCGTCGTATAGGCACGCCAGACCTGATCGACGGGGGCTGCTACGTTGGTCTCGACGGTAATTCTCATGGGCATTGCTCCAGGTTCACTTTGACGGTTCGAGGCGACGACATCACTTCACGTCGCGGGTCCATACAGGGCACTTCCGGGAAGTGTCCACCCGAGGACGATCGAGACTGGCCGATGCCGACATGGTCACGCCGTTCATGTGTAAAAAAACGAAAGGGTGTCATCAAAACGCCTCTGGGCCATCCGCTATCGACCGCGATCAAATTCACGGGCACTATCTGTGGCGAGTTCGGTATCGGCGCCGAGGCAAAGATCATGACGCCGATGCCCGAGGCGGAAGTTGCTCTCGACGCGTCGAGGAACGGCCTCTAGCGCAGCTTGTTGGTCCGGGAAGCAGTCAGGAGGCGTGACCATGGAACGCATCAGCAAGGGCCAGATCCTCCTGCTCGCCGTTTTGGCAATGATCCTGATCCTGACCGGTGTCTGGGCCGTTTCGGTATGGAATGCCAGCAGCGGGGTCGAGATCGGCAAGCACGGCTGGATCGCGCTAGGCCTTGGCACATTTTTCTCCTTGCTGATCGGATGCGGACTGATGGCGCTGATGTTCTTCAGCAGCCGCAGCGGTCACGATGACAGCGCCGATCCCTTCCGCCACAAGCAAGACAAATCGGCCGAGTGACGTTCGAGGTCGCATCCAGCCCGCAACCAATTTCGGCGCGGCGAGCCGATCATGTCGCCTCCAAACTCAGAGGAGATGGCAATGATGCGGACGGTCGAGGTTTATGGGCCCCAGGCTGCGGGGTGAAAGGACGGAATTGGCACCCGGCAGGGCGGATCCGTACCCCGCCGGGCTTCCCCTGGGGGCCCGCATGGCCTAAGACGCTGCAACGCAAAAATCCCCCAAAAGATACTCATGATCCGCCTCGACAACGTCAGCAAGCAAGCCGGCCACCAGATCCTGTTCATTGAAGCCTCTGCCGCCCTCAACAAGGGCGAGAAGATCGGCCTCGTCGGGCCGAACGGTGCCGGCAAGACCACGCTGTTCCGGATGATCGCCGGTGAGGAACTGCCCGACGAGGGGCAGGTTTCGACCGATCGCGGCATCACCATCGGCTATTTCAACCAGGACGTCGGCGAGATGTCTGGCCGCAGTGCCGTGGCCGAGGTGATGGACGGGGCCGGTCCCGTCAGCGAGGTCGCGGCCGAGCTGCGCGAGCTCGAGGCCGCCATGGCCGACCCTGACAAAGCCGACCAGATGGACGAGATTATCACCCGCTACGGCGAGGTGCAGCACCGTTTCGAGGAGCTCGACGGCTATGCGCTCGACGGCCGCGCGCGCGAAGCGCTGTCCGGCCTCGGCTTCAGTCAGGAGATGATGGACGGCGACGTCGGAAAACTCTCCGGCGGCTGGAAGATGCGCGTGGCGCTGGCGCGTATTCTTTTGATGCGCCCCGACGTCATGCTGCTCGACGAGCCGAGCAACCATCTCGATCTCGAAAGCCTGATCTGGCTGGAAAAATTCCTGCACGACTACGAAGGCACGCTGCTGATGACCTCGCATGACCGCGAGTTCATCAACCGCGTGATCTCCAAGGTGATCGAGATCGATAGCGGCTCGCTCACCACCTATACCGGCGATTACGAATTCTACGAGCAGCAGCGGGCGCAGAACGAGAAGCAGCAGCAGGCGCAGTTCGAGCGCCAGCAGGCCATGCTCGCCAAGGAGATCAAGTTCATCGAGCGCTTCAAGGCGCGCGCCTCTCATGCCGCTCAGGTGCAGAGCCGGGTGAAGAAGCTCGACAAGATCGAGCGGGTCGAGCCGCCGCGCCGCCGCCAGAGCGTGGCGTTCGACTTTCCGCCGGCACCGCGCTCGGGCGAGGACGTCGTGGCGCTCAAGAACGTGCACAAGGGCTACGGAGCCAAGCGGATCTATGACGGGCTCGATTTCATGATCCGGCGCAGGGAGCGCTGGTGCGTGATGGGCGTCAACGGCGCCGGCAAGTCGACGCTGCTCAAGCTCGTCGCGGGCGCGAGCGAGCCGGACCAGGGCACGGTGGCGGTCGGCGGCAGCGTCAAGATGGGCTATTTCGCCCAGCACGCGATGGACCTGCTCGACGGCGAGCAGACGGTGTTTCAGTCGCTCGAATACGCGTTTCCGACCGCGGGGCAGGGCTCCTTGCGCGCGCTCGCCGGCTGCTTCGGCTTCTCCGGCGACGATGTCGAGAAGCGCTGCCGCGTGCTCTCGGGCGGCGAGAAGGCGCGGCTGGTGATGGCCAAGATGCTGTTCGACCCACCGAACTTCCTGGTGCTGGACGAGCCGACCAACCACCTCGACCTCGCCACCAAGGAGATGCTGATCACGGCGCTTTCGGATTTCGAGGGCACCATGCTGTTCGTCTCGCATGACCGGCATTTTCTGGCGACGTTGTCGAACCGGGTGCTGGAGCTGACGCCGGAAGGCATCCATCAGTTCGGCGGCGGCTACACGGAATATGTCGCGCGCACCGGGCAGGAGGCGCCGGGGTTGCGGAGCTAATCTCTGCTCTTTCCCGCAACCTTGCCCGCAATCTTGGCGATGGCCTCGATCTCGTTGGTCCAGATGCCGCCGGAATAGTCTTGCGGCAACTGCGCGAACGCTTCCGGCGTATCGATGCCGGTGGAGAACTCTCCGCCGCTGTAGGGACCGAGCACGAACACCGCGCTGTTGACGCCGTTCATGCGTGCGAGGAAGCGATCGGGCCAGCCCCATAGCCAGGGTGCGGCGTTGATCGGCACCAGCACCATCGCGTTGCGGCAGGCCGCCGGGACCAGGCCGGTCCAGCCATAGCCGATATAACGGATCAGGCAGCTCCGGATCGCCGCACGCGAGATCGTGCGTACGTCGGGGGTGAGGCGACGGATCGCCTCGATGGGCTCGTCGCCGCCATAAACCATGACCGCGCGGCGCCGCTCGGCCGGCAGCGCATTCAGCACGCCGGCAAGTGTCTCGCCTTCGTTCGGGTCTCGGCTCTTCACGTTGATGAGGAGTTTCTTGTCAGGGAAGGTGGCCAACACCTCGGACAATGTCGGCATCATTCCAATCCCCTTGCCGCGGAAGGGGAAGGTCTTGCCGCCGTCGGCGGTGTAGCCGTAGCCGATATCGAGCATTTTCAGCTTCGCCATGCTCTGCTCGCGCGTGACGCCGTGGCCGTCGGTACGGCAGTCGAGCGTCCAGTCGTGGAACACGGCGAATTCGCCGTCGGTCGTCGGATGCACGTCGATCTCGACCACGTCGGCGCCGGCGTCAAAACCGGCGCGCATCGATGGAATGGTGTTATCGAGATAATCGTGGGTCGGCGGCAACATCCGCGCGGCGGTGCAGGTGTCGTTCTTCACATCGCGCTCATCGAAGCGTTGCGCCATGCCGCGATGGGCAAGCAGCACCGGCTTGCCGCCCTGATGCGGCGCCAGAAGGCTGGTGTTGTTGATGTAGACGCCTGCCGCGACGGCGATGATGGCTGTCGTCGCGAATTTGAGTTTCCAGCCCACAGATGATTCCCAATTCCGCGATCACCCTCAGTGGTATTTGAGGTTGATTTGCGGCGATCGTTTCGCAGGGGCGCTGTCCGCATCGCACCGCTTGAACGGCCCCATGCCAGTCGCTACGCTCCTGCAAAAAAGGGGAGTGAAACGGCGATGAAGCAACTCCGGATCGGCGACATCACCATCGACGCCGTGATCGAGCGGGAGGGGCCGTGGCGGCGGCCGCAGGATTTCTTCCCGGCCTATGATGAGGGCGTGTTTGCCCATCATCTGCCGACGATGGAGCCGGAGGTCTTTGACGCCGCGCGCGGCATGATGGTGATCACCTATCAGACCTTTGTGGTGCGTACGCCGCGCTACACCATTCTGGTCGACACCTGCACCGGCGAGGACAAGGGCCATCCGCCGCCGTTCGATTTTCCCGGCAAGGAGCGTTGGCGCAACGAGCTGTTCGCGCTCGGCATCTCTTTCGAGCAGATCGACTACGTGTTCTGCACGCATCTGCATATCGATCACACCGGCTGGAACACGACGTTGCGCGACGGACGCTGGGTGCCGACGTTTCCGAACGCGAAATACGTCTTTCACAGGGGTGAGTATGCGGCCTGGGAGGCGGAGAACGCCAAGGGCTGCAATCCGCCCGGTACGGTGTTTCGCGACAATTGCCTGCCGATCGTCGAGGCCGGGCAGGCGCTGCTGGTCGACGATGGTTACGCGCTCGACGACACCATCACGCTGACGCCGACGCCGGGGCATTCGCCCTGTCATTGCTGCGTGAACATTTTTTCGAAGGGCCAGTGCGCGGTGGTCGCGGGCGACCTCATGCATCACCAGATCCAGTGCCGCGAGCCGGACTGGTCGGCGAAGCCGGATTGGAACCAGAAGCAGTCGGCGCTCTCGCGGCGAAAATTCTTTGCGTCTGTGGCGGACACCGACACGCTGATTTTGCCGATTCATTTCCCGGCGCCGACGGTGGGGCTGATCAGGCCGCTGGGCGATGCGTTTGATTACAAGTTCAAGCGGGAGTGAAGTGTCTCCGCATCGTCATGGCCGGGCTTGTCCCGGCCATCCACGAACTTTCAAGCGCCACGAAGAACGTGGATGCCCGGGACAAGCCCGGGCATGACGGAGTTCGTGGAGCGATTGTTCGCTGACCAGCAGCGAATGCAAAGCGCCTTACGCGCCGACTTCGCACTTCTTCATAAAACTGTTCTTGGCGGCGCCGGCGAGGGGCTTGCCGTCGGCGCTGACGGCCTTGGGCGTGCAGGCGTCGGCCTTGCACTTCTTCATGAACGAGGTCTTGGCGGCGCCGGCCAGCGGCTTGCCGTCCTTGCCGACCGCCTTGCTCTCGCAGGTTTCTTGCGCGAAGGCCGAGCCCGCTGCAAAGGTGGCGACAATCGCAGCCAGGAAAATCCGCTTCATCATGGGTGTCTCCGTCAGCCAGAAATGGCGGAGAGATTGGAGCCGGGAATCGTGGCGCAATCAAGCTGGATGAGGGCCTGCCATCCGGTCCGGCTGGCGATTTTTTCGAAGCGGAGTCGGCCAGGCTCGCTTCCTGTTGCACTGCTCGCTGACCACGGCGGGCAATGCTGCTAGGCTTGGCCAGCTTAGCCGGACGGAGCATCGTGATGGACGCCGTGATCCCGAAACGCCAGGAAGCCGCCGATCAGCATTCGCATCTGGTTCGGCCTCAAGACATGGATTGGCAGACGACGCGCTTTCCCGGCTGCGAGGCGAAGACGCTGCTGTTCGATCGCCGCACCGGCCTGATGACCGCCTTGATGCGGTTTGCGCCGGGATCGGTGCTGCCCGATCACGAGCATGTCGGCATCGAGCAGAGCTGGGTCATCGAAGGCACGCTCGTCGACAAGGAGGGGCCGGCCAGGGGCATCGCCTGCAAGGCCGGCGAATTCATCTGGCGCGAGGCAGGCAGCCGGCATGCCGCCTGGTGCCCGGACGGGGCCCTGATCCTGACGATCTTCCAGGTGCCGAACAAGTTCTTCGAAGCCGACGGCCACGTGGTCGACGCCGCCGGTCAGGACTGGGACGAAACCTGGGGACACACGGCGGCGCAGCGGGCGCGGAGCGCGTGATAGGCGGTTCGGCACGGCTCACGTCGTGCCGCCGATGCTTCTGACGAGCATGGCGACCTGAACGGCGATCAGGCGCCGCATCTCCTTGCCGCTCCTGGCCGTTTCCCGCAGTCCGCGCATGCCGAACACGAGGCAGCGCGCCAAAACTTCGGGCTCGTCTGCTCCCCTTGCAGACCGCACCTGATCTCCAATGAGCTCGACGACCAGGGACTGGAAATTGTCATAGACCTGTCTGACCGCGGGGAAGCGGAGGTCGAAGAGATCGGCCGAATCCGGATGCGCCTCGACCAGGTCGAAGCCATGGCATCCCCAGGATTTGCAGGCGTGGAGCAGCTTGGCGTGAAGCCCGTCGAGGCGGGCGATCGCGGCCCTGATCTCGCGATGCTTCTGCTCGTCCATTCCCCGGATGACTGCCGCGAACACCGCGTCCTTGTCGGGGAAGAGCAGGTAGAGCGCGGGTCGCGATATCCCCGCCTCAGAGGCGATGTCGCCCATCGTCGTGCGGGCATAGCCGTAGCGCGAAAAGACCTCGGTCGCGGCCGCGACGGCAAGCTGTTCTTTCGAGGCGCGGGATTGAACCATGGTCTCCCCATCAATCGTTCGCATCTTGACAAAATTTCGATAATTGTCAACTTGTCATAATCCGGCGAACCAAGAGGGTGTTGCGAGATGAACGACGAAGCGCGACTAAAGACGTGGAACGCCTATCAGGCCGCATGGGGGCCCGTTGGGGAAAGCGAGCGACGTCGGCTGCTCGAACAGAGCGTGGCCGCGGATTGCGTGTACACGGATCCGGGCTCGCAGGTGGCGGGGCGGGAAGCCTTGATGGCCCGCATCGGGCAGACGCAGCTAAAATTTCCGGGCGCCTGCTTCAGGAACGACAGCTTCCTCGAACACCACGAGCAGGCGCTTTTCCGCTGGACCATGTACGACGGCACCGGCCGCGTCTTCGTCAAGGGCGAGAGTTTTGGGCGCTTTGGTGCAGATGGCCGCCTGGTTCAGGCGACCGGCTTCTTCGAGCTGCCGGCTGCCACGTCCTGATGGCTGGCCGACGGGCTCAAACGCCGCGCGCGAGCAGGGCCTTGAAGTCGGCTCGCGCGCGCTGCGCCTCGGCACGCGCGACGTCCGAGGCGTCGCCCATGCCAAAATAGCCGTGGATCAGGCCCGGGCCCTCGTGATGCTTGACCCGCACGCCGGCGGCCTCCAGCGCCCGCGCATAGGCAGCGCCCTCGTCGCGCAGGGGATCGAACCAGGCGGTGGTCACGACCGCGGGTGCGAGGCCCGCAAGTGAGGCGGCCCGCAGCGGCGAGACGCGCCAGTCCAGGGCATGGCCGGGATCGGCGAGATAATGGCCGCAAAACCATTCCATCGTGGCACGCGTCAGAAAGTAGCCCTCGGCATTCTCGGCGCGCGAAGGATAGCGCGCGTTCTCGCGCGCGTCGGCGTAAGCGCCGAGGACGTCGGTCACGGGGTAGACCAGCAATTGTGCGGCGAGCTTGATGCCAGCATCGCGGCAGGCGATCGCAGTGGTCGCGGCGAGATTGCCGCCGGCGCTGTCGCCGGCAACGCCGAGGCGTTTTGCGTCGCCGCCAAATTCCGCGACGCGGTCGAAGATATCACTCACGGCGGCGCAGGCGTCCTCGAACGCGCCCGGAAAGCGAGTCTCCGGCGGGCGGCGATAGTCGACGGAGATGACGACGGCGCCGGTCTCGATCGCAAGGTTGCGCGCCTGCCGGTCATGGGTCTCGAGGTCGCCCGCGACCCAGCCGCCACCGTGGAAGAACACCACGGTTGGCGCGGGCGTGCTGCCGATCCGATAAACGCGTGCAGGAAGCGGGCCGGCGCCGCCTTTCACCTTGATATCCTCGACGCTGTCGACGGGCGGCGGCGGGATGGCGGCGCGCGAGGCAGCCAGTGCGCGCAAGGAATCGCGGGCGCTCTGTGGCGTCATGACCGTGGGATCGCGCATCGGCATGAGCGGAATGATCTGGGCGATGACGGGATCGAGTGGCGTGGCCATGGCAGTTCCTCCAGGGTTCTTGGTCTTGCTTGCGAGTGAGCATAGATTTTGCGCGCCGCATCGGCAACCGGCCGTGTCGTCACGCCGATGGATGAAGGGCAGGGAGGTCCACGAGGTGGAATTCGAAACGCTGGTCCAGTCGCGCCGCAGCGTGCGCGGCTTCAGGAACGGGCCGGTGCCGCGCACGGTGATCGAGGCGATCATCGAGAGCGCCAAGCGTGCGCCGTCGTCGATGAACACTCAGCCCTGGCATGTTCATGTGCTTACCGGCAGCCCGCTCGAGGAGGTCCGCCGCCGCAACATGGACGAGATGATCGGCGGGGCCACCTGCGCTCCGACATCGTGCGCGAGGTCGCGAAAATTCCGGAGGACGAGGTGATCATGACCTGCGTCGCGATGGGCTATCCCGACGACGACTTTGCCGCAAACGCCGTTCGCTCGGACCGCGAGCATAACGAAGAGTTCGTGCGCTACGTGGGTTTTGCCGATTAGGACGATGAAGAGGAGATTATTCTCTCGCAAAATTTTTTTGGTGCGGAGTCGTTCGCAGGCTCTTGCAATCTCGAAAATGCGGGAGGAACAATAAGCCTCGTGATAGGTTTGTTGCTGGCGCGAGGGAATTGACATGCGGCGGCTGGCTAGCTTGGTTCGATGGTTCTTCGGCCCGCGGCTGCGGCGCCCCATCGATGCTGATCCAAGTCTTCCTTTCACACCCGAAGAGTTCGGCCGGCTGATTCGCAGCGGCCGGCATGAGGACATGAAACTGCTGGCCGATGGGCTGGCCTGCCGGTCCATCCCGCACCGCGCCAGCCATCGCGCCACGCATTAGCCGGGGCTCGCTTCGCGGCCATCGCCAGCCGCCGGCCTTATCGCGTGAGCGCGACCTGCCTGAACGAGGTCACCAGCACTTTTTCCAATTTTCCGCTCATCCCGCAGAGGACGTCGTAGGCTTCCGCACGAGGCATGGTGGGCTTGTAATGCCGGTACTCGATCAGCGCTGCGAAGATGTCGGAGATCGTGAGAATCCTTACGACGTCGCCGATGCTCTCGGCGCAGAGCGCATCGGGATAGCCGCTCCCGTCGAGATATTCGTGATGATGGCGAACGGCATCGAGGATCTCCGGCGAAATCTTGTCGTGGCCCTTTAGAAACTCATGGCCAGCGGCCGGATGGGTCTCGATCAGGGCACGTTCCTCCGCATCGAGGCGGCCCGGCTTGTCGAGAATGGCGAGCGGGATCTGCGCCTTGCCGATGTCGTGGAACATGGCCGCCGAGTAGAGGCGCTCCAGATCGGCTCTTCCGACACCGAGGCTCAGGCCGAAGTCGATGGCGACGCCGGTCACGAGCAGGCAGTGCTGATAGGTTCCCTCGTGATGGCGCCGCACCGTCGTGAGCCATTCCGAAAGGCCTCGCTGAGTTATGCGGTCGGCGATCTGGCGGCCGGCCTCCTTGGTGCCATCGACGTCGAGGGGCTGGCCAAGGGTGACGGCCGTAAACATCGAGGCGATCGCGGTTGCCGCGGCCTCGACCGCGTTGTCGGACCGTGCCATCTCGCCCGGCGCGGCGGAGGACGGATCCGCCGGATCGCACAGCGCAGACAGTAGTTTGGGCCGGTTGATCGTACCGGACAGGACGTGCGTCGCCCCGAGCGCGTAGGCTTGCGAGATACCGACGTGAGAGCTGTGCTCGAGGAGAAATATCCGCTTCTTCGCCTTGGCGAGCTTGCCAGCCCGTCTCTTGAGGGCAGCGATATTGTCGACGTCGCGCAGGTCCGCGCGGATGACGATGGCGGCGGGCACCTGCGACAGCTTGGCTTCGGCGTCCAGCCGTTCGCCGGCGACGGCGAAACGGTCCTCAAGGATCGTGCAGACGCCGGCCAGCCTTTCGGACGTATCCGCCAGCACATGCACGAAGGAACGGGCCGCTTCCTTCTCGCGGATGCCGTCCGCGTTGACGGGGCTGAGGATGGTTCGCGCGTCCTGCACGGCTCGACCTGGACTATCGTGGATTGCAATAATTGGGATGAATTGTTGGCCTATTTGCTCCGGGCGACGGTCTGCGTAGCGGCCGAGGGTGCGCTCGCCGGCTTCTTTTTGCCATCAGCGGTGACGAAGTGAATGCCGGCCGTGGTGCCATCGATCCAGACCAGCTCGCAGCGCCGATAGGCGAGCCCGGTCGACGACAGCAGCATGAAGAATTCCTTGGCCTGCAGCACGTCCAGCGTGCCCTCGACCTCGACCTTTGCGCCTGTCTGCGACACGTCGAGCAGAACGCACCTGCGCCGCCATGTGCCGTCAGAGCCCATCAGATTGACGGCCTGCCTGTGGTCCATCCGCACGCGCGCCGCCTTGCGGCCGTCGAACTTCATCGGCTCCCCCCCGTTTTTGCGCCGCGATCTCGCCGACTGCTCTCCTTGACGCTTGCGGCGATTTTCCCCCACCGCACCGTCCACTGACTGGTCGACAGAAGCAGCGTCTCGAAAACGTGTTGTGCGCGTTCGCGCTCGGCAAAGGAAAGCCTGGTGCCGCTGCGGTTGCTCAGGATGGCAAGCGTGGTCTGCCAGTTCAGCCGCGACGCCCGGCAGGCCATCACCAGGCCCTCGCAATCGCCGTCGATCATGACGTGCTCGACGATCTCGATGGGGGTCCCCGAAAGCACCGACAAGGCGGTGAACAAATTGGCGGTCTCGCCACGGATCGCGAAGCGGTTCACCGCAGAATCGTTGAGCTTGCCGATGCGGTTGAGCGCGACGATCTCCGGCCGTGCGCTTGCGTAGGCGGCCGCGCTAGGCAGCTTGGGCACGATCGGCGCTGCCGCTCGAGGACACGAGACGGTGGAAGCCTTTGGCTCCGCGCGAGCGTCGGGGGCCGGCGAGGCCGGCAGCAACTTCCGCAGGACCGGATCTGGCGTGCCTGGTCTGAGCGCCAGGGCCTTCGTGAGTTCGTCATCGCTTGCACACGGCTCAACGAGCGCGACGTAGGCGGCATCGGAGAACCGTGCCCCTGCGTTACTGATCAGCGCAAGGTGAACGGAGCGGCCGCCGCGCTTGATGAGCGTCTCGGTCAATCGGGGTTCGATGCGCGCTCGGACAGCAATCGCGAGTTGCTGCGGTTCGCCACTCGAAATCGCGATTGTTTCGAGATCGGACGTGGAGAGCGCCTGCGATTTGAGCAGAACGGGGCAGGCCACGCCGGGATTGTCGTGTAAGGCAAGACGTTGCAGGGTCTTCGGCGGAGCCACTTTGAGCTCGGCAAGCGCCGCGCCGAGTTGAATCAATGCGCTGGCCTCGACTCGCTCCGTCAATCGAAGCAGGACGCCGTCGACCACACTGGCCAGCAATTCCTGAGGCCGGTCGCGGCTGCCGGTGAGCAGCTGCAAAATGCCTTCGAGGATGCGAGCGCAGCGGTCCAGCGGGCAAGTTGCGACCGCATCCTCCAACTCGACCAAAATATCAGCAGGCGAATTTGCCATCATGGCAGGAGCCTGAAATAAAATAGCTATACAATTTAACGAGCTTTATTGGGCCTCAAAGGTGTTAATTTTTAATTTTGATAATTAAATCCCAGGTGTTAATGCGCCGCGGCATTTCGGGAAATGCTATCGAAATTCGGCAAGCCTCGACGTCCGGGCTTGTCCTTTCAGTTGGACTCTTCCCAATTGATCAGGACACGTTAGGATTGATTCTTCAGGTCCGACGAAAACCAAAAAGGGGGGAGCGGATCGGCACCGTTGCCAAATGCGCGTCGATTGCGACGCCGGGTTTCGTATTTTCATGAACAGCATTGATGATGTGCCCAGGCTGGCACTCAAGACATTTCGTTTTTCAGATGTCGACGAATTTCGAAGCGCCATACGCGGGCTGAATTTCGAGTTCACGCCTTTCGTACGGAAGATTTCGTCTGAGCAGACAATTCTGTCGTTGCCCGGGTGCGACGTGAATTTGACGCGCGCGTTTCCCCGGGTCGTTGATGCACAGCTCGTCGGGAATTGCACGGCGATCGGCTTCACGATGGACGACCTCAACGTCCCCATTCGCTTCAATGGCTCGCAACGTGCACGTCCAGTCGTGGTCATTGGCAGCGGCGGTGCGGCCTACACCGTCATCGAGGAGGTGCAGCGGCAAATCGCCTCAGTGATTTTCAGCCCGGAGGTGAGGGACCGCGGCTGGCCCAGAGCTTCCCAGAGCTTCAAGATTTTCGAAACGAGTGCCGCTGGCCTGGACCGGCTGCGCCGTGTGGTGCGTGAGGTGCTGGCCGCGGCCTCAGAGCCCGTCGAGGCGTCAGATCTCCCGGTCAAGGCAAGAGCAATGAAGGAATCCCTGCTCGCGGCCGTCGACCACGTGTTGGGAGATGTCGTTTCGGTCCGCTGGACGCTGCGCCCCAATGACGAGCGGAACTTCAGGATGTTCCGGGATATCAGTGCGCTACTGTCCGATGACCTCTCCCAGCCGATCTACAGCGAGGAGATTGCCCGCAAGCTCGGACTGTCCGTCCGCACCATGCACGACGTCATCCGCCGCTATCGCGGCATGAGCCTGCACCGTTACTTGCGCCTGCGTCGGCTGTGGCTGGTGCGCCGGCGGCTGCTCGCCGGCGCCGACAGCGTCAAGGCGGTGGCTCTTGCGTTCGGCTTCTGGCATCTCAGCGACTTCTCCCGAAGTTACCGCGACCAGTTTGGCGAGACGCCGTCGCAAACGCTGGAGCGCGGACGCGGGCGATAGTTGACGGATCGAGTAGGGCCGGACGCCGGTTTGTGCTACCGTCCGGCCATGAGCAATCGCATTCTCGTCCTCTACGGTTCCTACCGTTCCGACCGCATGGGCATCCGCCTTGCGAATTTCGTCATCAATCGGCTGCGCGCGCGCGGCGACGATGTCACCTTCATCGACGCCAAGGCGATCGGCCTGCCGATGCTCGACCGCATGTACAAGGAGTATCCGAAGGGTTCGGCACCTGAAGCGCTTGAGAGTCTGGCGGGACAGATCCGCGGCGCCGACGGCTTCGTCTTCGTCACCGGCGAATACAATTGGGGCATCCAGCCCGGCCTGAAGAATCTCACCGACCACTTCCTCGAAGAGTGGTTCTGGCGTCCGGCCGCGATCGTGAGCTATTCCGCCGGCCGTTTTTCCGGCGCGCGCGCCGCGACCGCCTGGCACGGCACGCTGTCGGAGATGGGCATGGTGGTGGTGTCGAGCACCATCGGGGTCGGTCCGATCGCGCAGACATTGTCGGCCGAGGGCGAGCCGACCGGCGACGGCGGCAAGGCCCTGGAGCGCTCGTTCCCGCGCTTTGCCGACGATCTCGCCTGGTGGATCGAGGCCGCCAAGGCGCAGCGGGCGCGCAAGGCACCGCCGTACTGAACTTGTCTACGCCGCCCTGACCTCGCCGAGGAAGCGGTCGAACTGGCCGGCGAGATCGCGCGACTGCGTCGAAAGCTGCTCGGCGGCGCCGAGCACTTCCCTTGCGGCTGCGCCGGTGTCGTCGGCGGCGCGCTGCACGCCTGCGATGTTGGTGTTGACCTCCTGGGTACCGCGGGCGGCCTCCTGGACGCTGCGGGCGATCTCCTTGGTCGCCGAGCCCTGTTCCTCGATCGCCGCGGCGATCGCGGTGCCGATCTGGTCGATCTCGCCGATGACGTCGGCCACGTTGCGGATCGCGGCCACGGTCTCGTCGCTCGCGGTCTGGATCGCCGTGATCTGCTCGGAAATTTCGGTGGTGGCCTTGGCGGTCTGGCCCGCTAGCGATTTCACCTCGGAGGCGACCACGGCAAAGCCGCGGCCGGCCTCGCCGGCGCGGGCGGCCTCGATGGTCGCGTTCAGCGCGAGCAGGTTGGTCTGCTCGGCAATGCTCTGGATCAGCGTGACGACGTCGCCGATCTTCTGCGCGCCCTCGGCGAGGGTGCGTGCGGTGTCGCCGGTGCGGCGGGCGTTCTCGACGGCGCGGGCCGCGATCTCGGTGGATTGTGCGACCTGACGGCCGATCTCGGAGATCGAGGAGGTCAGCTCTTCGGTGGCGCTGGCGACGGTCTGCACGTTGGTCGAGGTCTGCTCCGACGCTGTGGCGACGACCGCGGCCTGGCTGTTGGTCTGGGCCGCCGTCGAGGTCATCGACTGTGCGGTGCTTTCCATGGTCGAGGAGGCCCGGGACAGGCCGCCGACGAGCTCGGTGACCTTGGCCTCGAACGCGCGGGTGAGCTCGTCGAGCGCCTGGGCGCGGCGCATCTTGCCGTCATTCTCGACCTGCTTCTCGACCGCGAGCCGGTCGGCCCGGATCATGTTGTCCTTGAAGACCTGGACGGCGGCAGCCATCGCCCCGATCTCGTCGGAGCGCGCGGCGCCGGGGATACTTTCCGCAACCTCGCCCTCGGCAAGCCGCGACATCCGGCTCGTCAGGCTGACGATCGGCGCGCAGACGCGGCGGCGAACCATCCCGATGAGGCCGACGCTCGCGACGAGCACGGCGGCAAGGCCTGCAAGCGCGATGGTGAAGCTGGTGCGCGCGGCCGAGGAGGCGCCGGCGAGGATCTGCTCGGCATTATCGTAGAACGCGTCGCGGACCTCGATGATGGTGCTGAGGCCGCGCTGCGTGGCGGCGTAATAGGTGTCCATGTCGTGTTCGTACTTGCCGCTGACCGCGCCGTCCTTGACGAGCTTGAGCTCGCGGCCAAATTCCTCGACATAGATCGAATTGAACTTTTCGAGCGCAGCGCCGACGTTCGCCGGCGTTGCCGGATTGCCGCGCAACTCCAGTAGTGCCATCACGAGCTGGTCGTTGCGGCCCTGCGAGCGGCCGATGTCGGCCTTCTCGGCGTCGGTCGCCGGCTTCTTGCCGCCGACGAGGTTCTTGTGCAGGCTGGAGTTGAAGCCGCCGACGTCGCGCAACGTCATGGCGGTATTGGCGTAGCTGGCCTGCCGGTAGGCATCACCGTTTAGGATCGCCATGCGGCGGACCTGCTCGTTGAGCAGCGCGGTCACGCCGCTGTTGAGCACGGCATTGTCGGTGACGATCTTCTTGGCCGCGTCCTTGCGGGCCTCCGCCGGCCCGGTGAGCGCCTTGTCGATGGCCTCGCGCAAGGCGGTGAATTTCGCATTGATGCCATCGATGTTGCTGCCGATGGTGTTGCCGTCGTCGAACGAGCCGGGCAGCTCCTTGCGCAGCGCGTTCATCCTGTCGCGGGCGCCGTCGGTCTGCTTGCGCAGCTTGTCCTGTTCGGCGAGCAGCGCAGGGTCGATGGTGGCAGGGCCGTAGAGGATGTTGGTGGAAAAGCCGCGCTCGGGGTTGAGATAGCGCGGGATGTCGCTGGCAGCGCGGACGATCGCCAGGCGGCCTTGCGCCTCGCTGATCCGCTCCATCGTCTGGTACTTGGTCACGGCAACATAGACGGCGAGGCCGCCGCCCACGGTCGAGAGCGAGACGATGGCGGTGGTCAGGAGCGTACCGATTTTCATGATCTATCCGGCAATTGGCGCGGGGGAGAAAGATATTCTCCGAAAGTTAGGATGCCCGTGTTAATCTCGGGTTTACGCTCAGGCCGATGGCGCCCTCTCAACTGTAGGTCGCGCTTACCGATCCCAGCGGACCAAAATCGGCAACGTAGGTTTCGCCAGCCTTCGGCCGCAGCATGCCAGTCAGCGTGCCCGTGCTGATCGTCTGGCCGGCCTTGAGACCGATGCCTGTCCGCGACAGCTCGTTGGCAAGCCAGGTCAGCGGCACCAGCGGATGGTCAATCGCCTCTGCAGCGGAGCCGCGACGCCTCTCGGCGCCATTGCAATTGAGGATGACGTGCTGATTGGCGATGTCGCGGTGGCGCCAGTCGGTGATGGGCTCTCCGAGCACGATCGTTCCCGATCCAGAGCCGTCCGCCATGATCGCCGGCATTGCGGGAAATGCCGCATCGTGAACGAAGCGGCACTCCGCTAGCTCGATGCCGGGATGCAACGAGGCGACGGCGTCGCCGACCTCACCCACCGCATAGGGCTTCGCGCGCGGTGGCAGGTCGGCGCCGAGACGTGCCTGATACTCGACTTCCGGTATCGGGCTGCATTGCCTGGCGTGCTCGACGCTGGCGGGCGAGCTCTTGATCAGAGGCGCGAACACTCGCCCATAGATCGGCGAAGAGATGCGGAGCTGGCGCTGGAGTCCGGGCTTCATGCCGGCGATCTTCCAGCCGACGACATCCCAGCCCAATTCCTCTTCCACCATCCGTGCAACGTGGTACGCCGTGTCTGCATCCGGCGGGACCAGCCGTTCTTCGAGGCCGCTTTGCTGCCGGCCCTCGCGGCGCAATTTGGCGAGATGACGGGCGAGTTCGCGCTGTCGGGAAAGGTCCACGGTGCGTCTCCAATCTATCCGTTGGTGCGGGCGAGGGCGGCGTCCAGCACCGTCTCCAGTTCCTCTTGAACCTGATCGAGCGCATCGGCACTGCGGTTGGCGCGGCACATGGCGACCGTGCCTTCGATCGCGGCGACGACGAGTGTCGCTAGCCGCTCGGCGCGCTCTGCGGCCAGCCCTTCGCGCAGCAAGGCTGCGCGCATGATTTGCCGCCACTCGGCGAACACCCCGTCGGCGAGGTCGAGCAGATGCTGCTGCGCCGCCTCATCGTCCTTGTCGGAGGCCTCCCCGACATAGCCATCGACGGCGACCGCGAGCACCGGACATCCGGCCTTGAAGCCGGTCGCCTCGAGCCGGCGGCGCCAGGACGCGACGAAGGCCCGCAGGCCGTCGATCACGCCGCGATCGCGCATGGCTTTCTCCAGAGGAGTAGCGACCTCCCTGCCGGCGAAGGTCACGGCCTCGGCGATCAACTGCCGCTTACCGTCCGGAAAGTGGTGACTGATTGAGCCGCGCGGCGTCGCCGTATGGCGGACGACGTCGCGCATGCTGGTGGCGTTGACGCCGCGGCGGCTCATCAAATCGGCGGCGCCGGCGATCATCTTGTCGCGGGTAGTGGAGGTCATGGGAAATCCCTGGTCGGCGTTCTGATCTAGACTATGACGCTTGACATAAGCAAGCGGGACTGAGATATGACGATCGTCATAATTCTTTTGGAGGGCGCCTTTTGACCATCATTACCGTGACCGCGCCTGCGGGCCGGCTCAGCCTGACCCAGCGCCGCCGCCTCGCGGAAAGCCTGACCGATGCCGTGCTCGAGCCTGAGATCGGCCAGCACGTGGCGGCCGCGCGAATGGGCTTTCAGGTCCATTTCCACGACTTGGCGGCTGACTGCATGGCGATCGGCGGCCAGCTCCTGTCCGATCAGCACAGCCCGCGCGACATCATCACCGTCAGGATTGCGGTGATGAACGCGGCCTGGCCGGCGGAGGTGCGCGCCGAGGTGATCCGCAACGTGCTCGCGCGGCTCGCGGAGGCCTGCGGCATGCAGACGCCGGCGCCCACCTGGTGGGTCAATTTCGAGGTCATCGACGAGGGAAGCTGGGGATCGCGGGGTGGCGTGCTCTCGATCCTTCAACTGCTCGAATCCGGCGTGTTCACGCCGGAGCGGATCAAGGCGATCCGCGGGGCGATTCAGCCGTCGGCCTGACGCCCGCCGACACCGAACGACAATCATGGAGAGACACACATGAGCGAGGGACAGATCCGCACCGAGGTGCACGGCCATGTTCTCAAGGTCCTCATCGACAATGCCGCGAAGAAAAACGCGTTCACGCCGGTGATGATGGAGCAATTGTCCGATGCGCTGACCGAGTTGCACAATAACGATGCCTACCGCGTCGGCGTGATCTGCGCCGAGGGCAGGGACTTCACCGCAGGTCTCGACATGCCGAAATTCTTCGGGCCAACCGCGGAGAAGCGCAACATCCGGGAAGGCAATGTCGATCCGTTTGGCCTTGCCAAGCGCTGCCGCAAGCCTGTTATCACCGCCGTGCAGGGCATCGTGTTCACCATCGGCATCGAGCTGATGCTCGCCGGCGACATCGTGGTGACCGCCGCGGATGCGCGCTTCTGCCAGATGGAATCCAAGCGCGGCATCGCGCCGCTTGGCGGAGCGCATTTCGGCTTCCTGTCGCGCGCCGGCTGGGGCGACGCGATGTACCATCTGTTCCTGTGCGACGAATTTTCGGCCGAGCGGGCCCACGCGATCGGTCTCGTCCAGGAGGTCGTGCCGGCAGGCGAGCAGGTCGAGCGTGCGATGGCGCTTGCCGCCGTCATCGCGCGCAATGCGCCGCTCGGCATCCAGGTCACCAAGGAAGCGGCGGCCAAGTACGTCGAAGGCGGCGAGGCGGCGGCGATCGCCTACATTCCGGAGATCCGTGCCCGCGTGCTCGGCAGCGCGGACGCGAAGGAAGGCATTCAGTCCTTCATCGAGCGTCGTGCCGCCATCTTCCAGGGACGTTGATCAACGCGGAGCTTGCCGATCCAGCTTCGACAGGATCTCCAGCGTTGCGGCGTCGCGCTCGCCGGCGAAATAGCGGGCGAGTGCCTCGCCGAAAACCGGCTCATCGGAGACCGCGCCGAACAGCGTCATCGACGAGCGGAATTTGGCATCGTCAGGCGCACCGAGGATGGCGTTGATGGTTCGCCCGTCGACGGCGAGCACGAGGCGGGTGCATTCGACCAGGCGCGGACCGAGGACGGGGTGCGCGAGATAGGCCTTCGCCTCCGCCCGCGAGCCGATGGCGTAGCGCTGCGACATGGCGCTGAAGCCGAGGCCCGCGATTTGTGGGAAGACGAACCACATCCAGTGAGTCTGCTTCCGGCCCCGGGCCAGCTCCCCCTGGACGTCGCGAAAAACCGTGTTCTGGGCCGTTACGAAGCGCTCTAGATCGAAAGGATCGGTCATTGGATACCTTGGAGGGCCTTGCCGGCCGCGATTATGCCTAACTTTTGGCTCCCAATGTGGTAGCTGGTATAGAGTCTCCGGGCGGGGGTTGGGCCCCCCGGGGGTCGATTTGGGGATCTGATGGTTTCCGACGCAGCACATGCCGAGAGGCTGTTGTCGCGCCGCCGTGTCGGGCGAGCCGAGAGAGTTCTGCTGTCTCTGGCCGCCGTCGCGCTGGCGCTGGGGGCTGCTGCCTGGGTTGTCGATATCGGCGACACGACCCCGCTGGTCACCGCTGCACTGCCGCCGGCCAATAGCCCGTCTTTCGAGGACCGTTTCGCGTCGGCGTCCGGCAATCCGCCCGCCCGCGAGCTTGGCCTGCGGACGATGGAGCGTTCCGCCCTGAGTGCGGTCCAGCTCAAGCTCCGCGATGCCAAGGCGATGCTCGCCCAGAAGCTCCAGGGCGACGATTGGCGCTCGACCCTGACCGATGACGACCGGCACGTGGTTGACGAGACGCGGCCGTCGCAGCGTGCCGACGCCATCCCGATGCCGCGCTCGCGCCCGACGCAGGCGGACTTCTCCGCCCAGATCGCGTCCAGCCAAGCCTATGCCGAGACCAACCCAAGGGTCGACAATCGCAACTTCTTCGAAAAATTCACCGACAAGATCAGGCTGGCCTCGCTGACGCCCGGCGACGGCCTGTTCGGCAAGGCGCCGGATCTGGCCGCCCTCGGCTACGATTCGCGGACGGCGGTCTATGACATCAAGGCCAAGGCGCTTTACCTGCCGAGCGGCGTCGCGCTGGAAGCCCATTCCGGCATGGGCGCGCTGATGGACGACCCCAATCATGTCGACCAGCGCATGGTCGGCGCGACTCCACCCGCAACCTACGACCTGAAGCCGCGCGAAAAGCTGTTCCACGGTGTCCGCGCGCTGCGCCTGACGCCCACCGATGGCACAAGCGCGCTCGGCCGCGTCGGCCTTCTCACCCACAATTACATGCTCGGGCCGCGCGGCGATTCCAACGGCTGCGTCTCGATCAAGGACTATGATCGCTTCCTCAAGGCTTACGACAATGGCGAGTTCAACCGCCTGGTCGTGGTGCCGAGCCTGAGCGGATCTGCGACTGCCTCGCAGCGCGCCAGCACCGACTCCTGATATTCGCCTGCTGCGGCGGGGCTGCCGTTTCCCCTTCGTTAAGCCGTCATCGTCCAGAAGCAGCCCATGAGTGATCCATCAAGTTCCGAGACCCCGCTGCGTACGACGTTCAAGATCAAGCTGAACGGCGACACGTTGGCGATCGCGACCGTCGGTCAGGCCTATCAATTCCTCACCAACTTCAAGTCGGTCGAATGGATGGAATTCCGCTCCCTGCACGAGGACGCCGTCGAGGCTCTGGAAGGCGCAGCCGGTAACGCGATGCTGGCGGTGCAGGCGACCAACGCCGTGCGCGCGCTGTTCGTCAGCGCCAAGCTGCTCTGAAGCCTTTCAGCTCACAGTCTCGTTGCCCGGCGGGAGCGCAGCGTCATCCGGGACCCATGTCCTCGCGCATCTTGTCCTCGCGCATCTTGAACTCTGCTTTGGGAACGGGCAAACGGTCCGCGAAGATCGTCGCCGCAAGCCCATATGTTTGAAATTTAGTTCAGGGAGAGACCCATCATGAAACGCCGTACATTCCTCCAGGGCGGCGCGGTTGCCGGCGCGACGACGCTGGTTGGCGCACCTGCGATCGCGCAGGGCGCGCCGGAGATCAAATGGCGCCTGACGTCGAGCTTCCCGAAGTCGCTCGACACCATCTACGGCACGGCGCAGACCTTCGCGAAATACGTCGCCGAGGCCACCGACAACAAATTTCAGATCCAGACCTTCGCGGCAGGCGAGCTCGTTCCCGGTCTGCAGGCGCTCGATGCCGTCAGCGTCGCGTCCGTCGAGATGGCGCAGACGCCGCTCTATTTCTACATCGGCAAGGAGCCGGCGCTGGCCTATGCCACCGGCGCGCCGTTCGGCATGAACCATCGCCATCAGGAATCGTGGTGGCACTTCGGTGGCGGCGCCGACCTCACCAACGAGGCGTTGAAACCGTTCAAGGCGCACGCCATCCTCTGCGGCAATTCCGGCACCCAGATGGGCGGCTGGTTCCGCAAGGAGATCAAGACCGTCGACGATCTCAAGGGCCTCAAATTCCGCATCGCCGGGATGGGCGGCCATGTGCTGGCACGGCTCGGCATCGTGCCGCAGCAGCTCGCGGGCGGCGACGTCTATTCGGCACTGGAGAAGGGCTCGATCGACGCCGCCGAATTCGTCGGCCCCTATGACGACGAGAAGCTCGGCTTTCAGAAGGTCGCCAAGTACTACTACTTCCCCGGCTGGTGGGAGGGCGGCGCGATGCTGCACATGATCGTCAATGATGAGAAATGGGCATCGCTGCCGAAGCAGTATCAGGCCATCGTCAACCAGGCCGCCTCGGCGGCCGGCGCCTGGATGCTCGAGAAATACGACAGCGTGAATCCGGCGGCGCTGAAGCGGCTGATCGCCAACGGCGCGGAGCTGAAGGCGTTCCCGCAACCGGTGCTGGAGGCCTGCTACAACGCGACCCAGGACCATCTGAACGAGCTCGCTGCCAAGAGCGACCTGTTCAAGCGGACCAAGGAGAGCCACGACGCGTATATGAAGGAGCTGCTGTTCTATACGCAGATCGCGGAGAACTTCTACGACAACTATCTGCTCAGCAAGATGCGCAACAAGAGCTGATTGTGAGGAGGGCGCGGTGACAACGCCGCGCCCGGCTCTCGTAGGGTGGGCAAAGGCGCGCTTGCGCCGTGCCCACGACTGCCCCGCGTTTCATAGAATTGGTGGGCACGCTCCGCTTTGCCCACCCTACGGCACCTGTCGTGTGGCGCCTTACACCGCGCCCAGACCCAGCTTCGCATAGATCCGCCTTGCATAGGCGCCGAACGCATCGGTCGTCTTCAGCGGAAGATCGCGCGGGAAGGGCAGGTCGATCGGAAAATAGTCGGCCATCTTCGCCGGTCCCGCCGTCAGCACCGCGCAATGCGACGACAGGAACACCGCCTCCTGGATCGAATGCGTGACGAAGACGATGGTCTTGCCGCTCTCCCGCCAGATCCGCAGCATCTCCAGATTCATCTGCTCGCGCGTCAGCGCGTCCAGCGCGCCGAACGGCTCGTCCATCAGGATCAGCTTTGGATCGTGAATGAAGGCGCGCGCGATCGCGGTGCGCTGCTGCATGCCGCCGGACAGCTGCTGCGGATATTTCTGTTCAAAGCCGGCGAGCCCGACCAGGTTGAGCAGGTCGCGCGCCCGCTCGCGCGCCGCCTTCATGGGCAGGCCGACGATCTCGGCCGGCAACAGCACGTTGTCCAGGATCGTCCGCCATTTCAGCAGCAAGGCCTGCTGGAACACCATGCCGATGTCGCGGCTCGGATCGAACGGGCTCTTGGCGTTCCCGATCTTCACCGTGCCGCCGTCGGCGCCGTGCAGGCCAGCCAGGATCTTCATCACCGTGGTCTTGCCGCAGCCGGACGGGCCGACCAGCGAGACCAGCTCGCCTTCCTGCACGTCCATGGTGACGTCCGACACGGCCAGAAACTCGGCGCCGCCGCTGCGATAGACCTTGCGGACGCCCTGCAGGCTGATGAAGGGGTCTGGGCTCATGCCAGCCACTTGTCCCGATTGGCGGCGACGAAGGCATCGTCGCTGAGGTCGGCGTGCGCGCGATAGACGCGGTCGATCTCCTCTTTCTGACCCGGGCTGAGGCCCTCGTCCGGATCGAGGCACCACAGGCCTTGCATCAGGCCCTGGCGCCGCAGCACTTCATGGCAGCCGGCGATGCAGCCGTGGAAATTGTTGGCGACGTCGAAGAAGGCGCTGTTGCAGTCGGTGACGCGGGCATCGAGCGCCAGCAGGTCGGCCGGCACGCTATCCTTGTGCCGCGCCGCCTTGCAGCGTTCGAACTGCTTGATCGCGCTCGCCGTCCACACCGACCAATGGCCGAGCAGACCGCCCTTGAAGTAGGTGCGCGTGGTGACGCCGTTGTCGCGCAGATCGAACGGAAGCATCAGGTCGAGCAGGATGTGGTCGTCATTGCCGGTGTAGAGCGCGACGCGGTCGAGCGCGCCCGCGGCCGCGACGCCGCGCAGGACGTCGAGGGTGCGATAGCGGTTGAACGGCGCGATCTTGATCGCGATGACGTTGTCGATCGAGGCGAAGCGCTGCCAGAACCGGGCGGAGAGGATGACGCCGCCGACGGCCGGCTGAAGATAGAAGCCGACCAGCGGGATCTCGGCGGCGACCGTCGTGCAGTGCGCGATGATCTCGTCCTCGGAGGCGCTCTTCATCGCGGCGAGGCTGAGCAGTCCGGCATGATAGCCGATGTCGCGCGCGGTGCGGGCTTCGGTGACCGCCTGTCTTGTCGGACCCGCGAGGCCTGCGACCATCGCCAGCGGTCGCTTGGTCCAGCTCGCCGCGGTCTCGGCGGCGAACTCGAGCACCGGACGGTAGAGACCGACGTCTCGGATCGCGAACTGCGTGGTGTGCACGCCGACCGCTAGGCCGCCTGAGCCGGCGTCGATGTAATAGCGCGTCAGCGCACGCTGGTGCGTCTTGTCGAGCTGGCGCGCAGCAGTGAGTGCGAGCGGATGCGCCGGTATCACGGTGCCCTCAGTGATCAGGTTGCGGATGTCGCTGTTGATCTGGCTGTGATGCATGATGTCCTATCCGAATTCAGGGCCGGCGACGGCGAATGGCATTTCCTCGCCCGTGACGGTGGCGGGACCGAACCGCATGCGCTGGAACGGGCGCTCGATGGTCCAGCTGGAGGCGGTCAATCCTTCGAGGAACGCGTCTTGCGACGCGACGACGTCGAGCAGGAGCGGGCTGGTCTCGGAGCGCACGATCGCGTCAACCAAAGCCAGAGCTGCCGCGGCATTGTTGCCCAACAACGGGCCGATATGGCGGGCGGTCCGGCCGTCGCGAACCAGCGCGATGGCGCCGTTGGCGCCGACGATGCGCGAGCCGGAACGTTGTGCGAAGGCGGAGAGGAGCGCAGTCCGGTCGAAACCGGTGGCCCGCAGGTCCCGCACGCAAAGCGCTTCGATGGTCGCGGATGACGATGGCGGCGCTTCGGCCCGCGCAGGCTTCAACAGCTTCAGGCGACGCAATTGCAGGGTCGGCGTGAACCCCAGCGGTCCGTAGACGGCAGCGCCGTCGGGCGTGGCGTCGAGCCAGCTGGTCAGACCGTTCTGACGCGCCGTCTCCAGGCAGGCGTCGACGAGACGGGTGGCAAGGCCGCGGCGGCGATGCGTGCCTGATACCAGCACCATGCTGATCCAGGCGTTGTTGCCGGAATAGGGCAGCAGTGCTGCGGTTGCGACCAGCCGCATGCCGTCGCGAATGCCGAACACGACGCCGTCGCGCAGGAAGATGCGCCAGTCCTCGTCGGTCTGGTTCCAGTGCGCTTCCGTCGACAACGCCAACCCCGCGATCGCGTCGTCGACACCGAGCTGGACGATGTGCGGGACGTCAGTAACGGCCATCGCGCACCTCGTATTTGGTGGGCTTGCCGAGGCTCGGCATGGCGCGCGAGACCCAATCGGCGGTCCAGGCGATCAACTGTTCGGTGTCGACGACCGGAAGGCCGAACAGCTCGACCGCCTTCGACGTGTCGGTCAGCCATGCCGTCGGCTCTTCCTTGCCTGTCAGCACCGGCGCGCGGCCGAATCTTGCGCCGAATCTCTGGGCAAGATCGCGCACCGCCAAAATCTCGTGGCCGCTGACATTGATCGGCGATGTGGGCGCGGTGCAGTGCGCAAGGCAGCGCAGCGCCTGCGCGGAGGCATCGCCCTGCCAGATGAAGTTGACATGACCGAGGCTGACGTCGATCGGCGTGCCGCCAAGCACTTTCGTCGCGATGTCGTGCAACACGCCATAGCGCATGTCGATCGCGTAGTTGAGACGGAATAGCCGGCCCGGCGTTGCGAATTTGTGCGAGAAATACTCGAACATGCGCTCACGGCCGACGCAGGACTGGGCGTATTCGCCGGGCGGGTTCGGCGCCATGTCCTCGGTCGAGCCTTTGCCGTCCACAGCGACGAAGGGATAGATGCAGCCGGTCGAGAACGCCACGATGCGCGAGGACGAGAAGGCCTGGGCGACCAGGGCGGGCACGTGTGCGTTCATCGCCCAGGTCAGCGACAGATCGCCCTCGGCGCCGAATTTGCGGCCGGCCATGAAGATGATGTTCGGCGCCTTCGGCAGCGCCGCAATTGCCTTCTCGTCCATCAGGTCGCAATTGATGGTTTCGACGCCGCGCGCGTGCAGCCAGTCCTTCACGCCGGCGTCGCTGAAGCGGGCCACGCCGATGATCCGGCGATCGGGCGTGGCCGCTTTGGCCAGCCCGGCCAGCGTCGGACCCATCTTGCCGCCGACGCCGAGGACCATGATGTCGCCCTCGACCTTGGCGAGGTCGTCGATCAGCGCTTGCGTCGGACGGCACAGCAGCTCGTCGAGGGCTGCGATATCGGGGATGGTCTTCGGCAGCGTCTGGCGGGTGAGCAGCATGGATTTGTCCCTTGGTTCTGCCGTTGTCAGGTTTGTCTTGCGTCACCGACCACGAACATGCGTTCGAGGACCAGGACGAGGCCGTAGAGAGCGACCCCGAGCAGCGTCAGCAGCACGACGGCCATCACCATCGCGGGCGTGTCGAGCGATGACTGCACCTGGATCATGAGGTAGCCGAGCCCGCGCTCGGAGGCGATGAACTCGCCGACGATGGCGCCGGCGACCGCCAGGATGGCGCCGACCTTCATGCCGGAGAACACGTAAGGCAGCGATCCCGGCAGCTGGATCTTGCGGAACAGCGTCCAGCGCGAGCCGCGGAGGGATTTGACGAGATCGAGCAAATCCGGCTCGACCTCGCGCAGGCCTCGCGCGGTGGTGAGCAGGATCGGAAAGAAGCAGATGCTGAAGGCGATCAGGATGTTCGGAATGATGCCGTAGGAGAACCAGACGATGAAGAGCGGGCCGAGCGCGACCTTCGGGATCATGTTCAGCGTCACGAACAGCGGCAGCAGCACCAGGCTGAGCAGCGGCGCCCAGCTGAAGATCACGGCCAGCGCGACGCCGACGAAGGCACCGAGTGCGAAGCCGCCGAGGATCTCGATCGCCGTCACCAGCGTGTTGGCGCCCCAGGCGTAGCTCGCGGTCCCCAGCGTCTGCACCGTCGCCAGCGGCGAGGGCAGGATGAATTTCGGCACGTGAAAGGCGTCGACCGCGACCTGCCAGAGCACGAGCACGGCGAGGTGCACGATCAGGATGATCGCAAAGCTGCGCGAGGCGCGTGCGCTGTCTCCTGTCACCGATTGCTCCCTGTTGGCGCGGCGACGCCGCAGGTCGCAAGCCTAGCCGCCTTCCGGGGAAGTTTCAACCAGATGGTTGATTATGGCCGGAGCGACTGCAGCACCAGATCGGCGACATGGCGGCGGCGGGCGCGCCGTGCGGTGCGGCTCGACAGGTCCTTGCCGAAGATCGCCGACAGCGTCGGCGTGTTGGAGAAGAAGAAATAGCTGAGGCCCGCAATGGAGATATAGAGCTGGACGGGATCGATGCCCTTGCGGAACACGCCCGCGCGCACCCCCTCGTTGAGAATGTGGGAGACGCTCTTCACCAGCGGGGAGTGCATCGCTTCCAGCCGTGTCGAGCCGCGGACATGGCGGGCGCCGCCGCGGTTCTCGTCGTTCAAAAGCACGATGAAATCAGGGTGTGCGGCCAGATGGTCGAACGAAGCCTCGATCAGCTTGCGGATCGCCTTCTCCGGCGGCAGGCCTTCGAGATTGAGCTTCCGCTCCTGCTCGCGGATATCCTCATAGACCCATTCGAGCACTGCGAGGTACAGCGCGTCCTTGTCGCCGAAATAATGGTAGACGAGCTGCTTGTTGACGCCGGCGCGCATTGCGATCTCGTCGACGCGGGCGCCCGCAAAGCCGTGCCGGGCGAATTCCAGCCGCGCCGCGGTCAGCAGCTTGTTGCGGGTGGCGACGGGGTCGCGGCGCTGCGGCACGGTGTCGCCAGATCGTTTTGCGGGCATTTCCAACCAAACAGTTGACAAGTGGAGGACAGGCTTGTTGCATTGGTATCCTCACAAGGGGAGAGCGACAAGCCGGGTCACGGCAACGAGGAGAGATGCGATGAAGCGTTTGCAGGCGGTGGGCTCGGCCCTGGTCTTGACCCTGATGCTCGGTGCAACTGCGGCGCCCGCGCATGCGGGCGAAGCGGTCAATCTGATCCTGAACTGGACGCCGACGGCCGATCACGCGCCGTATTATTATGCCAAGGCGCAAGGCTGGTACGAGAAGGCAGGCATCGACCTCACGATCGAGACCGGCAAGGGCTCGGGCGTCTCCGCCGCCAAGGTCGGCTCCGGCGGCTCGCCCTTCGGCGTCGCCGATCTCGCCACCATGCTGGTGGCCAAGAGCAAGGGCGCCGATACCGTCGCGGTGATGAGCGTCTATGCCAATACCGGGCAGACCTTCTACTGGCTGAAGAGCTACGGCGTGAACGGCGTGAAGGATTTTGCCGGCCACAAGGTCGGCAATCCGCCCGGTGATGCCTCGCGCGTGATGTGGCCAGCCTTCGCCAAGGCTGCGGGCATCGCGCCGGATTCCGTCGGCTTCGTCAATGTCGGGCCAACCGCGAAGATCGCGGCGCTGAAGAGCCACACCGTCGACATCATCAGCGACTTCTACAACGAGCACGATCTGAAGGTGATCGAGTTCGGGGCCGACCTCGGCTACGTCAACTGGAAGGACATCGGGCTCAACCCTTACGGCAATTCGCTGATCGTCAACGGCGCGTACTTGCAGAAGAACCCGAAGGTCGTCGAGGAGTTCGTGCGCGTCACGCAGAAGGCCTTTGCGGCCTGCGTCGCCGACGTCGCGCCGTGCCTGAAGGCACTGCTCGACCAGGTCTCCGGTCTCGACCAGGCGAACCAGGAGCGCCAGTGGGAGCGCATCAAGTTCCTGATGACGGACGAGTTCACGACGACGAAATCGCTCGGTTGGATCGACGGCGAGCGGATGAAGAAGGACTATGAACTGGTCCAGACCTATCTCGGCATGGAGAAGCCGTTCGACGTGACGACGGCGTTCACGACGAAGATGCTGGATCCGGGCATCAAGATGGATGCGAGCAAGGTGAAGAAGTAGGGGAGGCACCTCCGTCATTGCAAACGCTGTGCGCCGCATTCCTCATCTCGTGCCCCGGACGCAGCGCAGCGCCTCTTCGGCGGTGCGCTGCAGAGCCGGGGCCCATTTCGCCGGAGCAACCCGTGTGGCTTGGGTCCCGGCTCGGCGCAGCAACGCTTGCGCGTCGCAGCGCGTCCGGGACACGAGAGCGCAATACCGGCTGCCCCCACGTAACCCCGCGGAGAAATTAACCGGCCGTTAACCATATCCGCCGCATCGTTAACCATTCAATAACTGGGAACGAGTCGGCCGATATGGAGGCTGCAGTCAAACCTCAACGCCAAATGGTGCGCCTGCGCGGGCGCTCCTATGTGGCCTTCGTGTTCACGCCGACGGTTCCGGTGCAGGACTGGCTGCACGAGATCGATGCCACCATTGCGCGTTCGCCGGGCTTCTTTGCCGGCCGGCCCGTGGTGATCGACCTGTCCTCGGTCGACCTCAGCCAGTCCGGGATCGGCCATCTGCTCACCAGCCTTCAGGACCGCAACATCCGCGTGCTCGGCATCGAGGGCGTGGAGGAGGCGAGGCTGACCCCGATGATGCCGCCGCTGCTCTCGGGCGGGCGCAGCTGCGTGATCGAGCCGAACGCGCCGAAGAAGGCCGAGACGAAGGCCGACGCCAAGCCGACGTCACTGCTGCTGGAGACCCCCGTGCGCTCGGGCCAGACCGTGATCTTTCCCGAAGGCGACGTCACCATCCTCGGCTCAGTCGGGTCGGGTGCCGAAGTCGTCGCCGGCGGTTCCATCCACGTCTATGGCGCGCTGCGCGGCCGCGCCATGGCGGGCGTGAACGGTCGCACGAGCGCGCGCATCTATTGCCAGAAGATCGAAGCCGAACTGCTTGCAATCGATGGGTTTTATCAGACCGCCGACGATATCGACGAGGCCCTGCGCGGCAAGCCGGCCCAGGCCTGGCTGCAGGGCAACACCATGCGAATTACCGCGCTGAACTGACCAGAAGGAGATTTCAGAAATGGCAAAGGTACTGGTCGTGACATCAGGCAAGGGGGGCGTCGGCAAGACCACGACGACCGCCGCCCTTGGGGCTGCGCTGGCGCAACGCGGCGACAAGGTCGTCGTCGTCGATTTCGACGTCGGCCTGCGTAACCTCGACCTCGTGATGGGCGCCGAACGCCGCGTTGTATTCGACCTCATCAACGTGGTGCAGGGCGTCGCCAAACTGCCGCAGGCACTGATCAAGGACAAGCGGCTGGAGAACCTCTGGCTGCTGCCGGCCTCGCAGACCCGCGACAAGGACGCACTGACGGAAGAGGGCGTCGGCAAGGTCATCGACGATCTGCGCGCCCGCTTCGACTGGGTCATCTGCGACAGCCCGGCCGGTATCGAGCGCGGCGCCTCCATGGCCATGCGCTTTGCCGACGAGGCCGTGATCGTGACCAACCCGGAAGTCTCCTCGGTGCGCGATTCCGATCGCATCATCGGCATGCTCGATTCCAAGACCGTGCGGGCCGAGAAGGGCGAGCGCGTCGAGAAGCACATCCTCATCACCCGCTATGACCCCTCGCGCGCCGCGCGCGGCGAGATGCTGACCATCGAGGACATCCTCGAGATCCTCGCAACGCCCCTGCTCGGCATCATCCCCGAGAGCCAGGACGTGTTGAAGGCCTCCAACGTCGGCACGCCGGTGACGCTGTCGAATGCGGATGGAGCGCCGGCGCGGGCCTATATGGACGCGGCCAAGCGCCTCTGCGGCGAGAACGTGACGATGCATGTTCCCGCCGAGCGCAGAGGTCTGATGGATCGTCTGCTGCGACGGAGGGCTGCATGAGCATGGGTCTGCTTCGACTTCTCCGCGGCAAGAAGGCCTCGGCACCCGTCGCACGCGAACGGCTGCAGATCCTGCTTGCCCATGAGCGCGGAATGCGTGGCCAGCCCGATCTGCTCGGCGTGCTGCGCGAGGAAATTCTCGCCGTCGTGTCCAAGCACGTCATGCTGGACCCGACCAAGGTCATCGTCCGGCTCGAGCGCGGCGACGAGGTATCGACCCTGGAGGTCGATATCGAGGTACCCAACGACTTCGAGCGCAAGAAAGCGGCGGTCGCGTAGGGACGCGGCCGGCGACTCCCAGCTTTGGGTGGGTGAGAGGGCGGTCCGCTGGGCATAGCGGGCCGCCTTTGTCTTTATGGGCGGTCCAATTCCAGCGCGTGCCGATGTGATCGGCACGCCGGAACGGTGATCACGGCGAGATCGTTATGTGAGACGCGGAGCGCCGAGCCGGGCGCCGCGGTATCCTCATGACGGGAGAGCGCCCATGATGTCCGAGGTCCAGGTCCACACCGTCGCGCGGCAGATGCTCGAGCGGCATGGATTTGCTGCGATCGCGAAGGCCGCCGAGCAGGCCCAGGCCTGCGACGGCCGCGGCGAGGCCGACGAGGCCAAGGAATGGCGTCACATCGCCGACGCCATGAAGATCATCCGCGGGCCGCACCAGAGCTGATCGCCGGACCGGAAACGCTTCAGCGTTCCTCGCGATCCGGCCCCCGTGCCGGGGATCGTTGCTGCGTCTGCGGCTGGCCGCGCTCGCCCGCCTCCTTGCAGGGGAGCTGCTCCCACGATCCGTCCGGCGCCTGCTGATAGGCGCTGCATGAGGACGATGAGGTGGTCGATTTGTCCTCGCCCTTTTGGGCGTCGGAGTTCTTTGCCTGTGCCGGGGCGGCCAGCGCTGCGCTCATCGCGAGCACGCCGGCGACCATGAGATGCGTCATCCGCATGGGGCTTCTCCTGTGCGAAGGAGCCCGCATGCTGGCGAGGAATGTGACGATTATTGGCCGAAACGCAGGTTCCGTCGCGGTGTGCTTAACGCCGCGACAGCCGGCTTGCTAGCCGCCCTTGGCCCGGATCAGGCCGGCGAGGTTGGTCTTCTGGGCCTCGCACCAGTTGGGCATGCCGAGCCGGCGCTGGTTGAGATCGGTCGCCTGGGTCGCCACCGCGACCTCGGCCATCAGATCGTCGTCCTGCTTCTCGCCCATCTTGCCGCCGGTATGCATCCAGGCAATTGCCTTGCGCACCTTCTCGGTGGTGCCGTCGGGCAGCTTCATCTGCGCCGCCTTCTGTACGAGATCCTGGTAGACGACGTCCGTGCCCGGGCATTCGACCTTGGTGGCAAAGGCCTGCAGGACCAGGGTCACATAGGTCGAGCGTAGATGGTCCTCGGCCTTGGCCGGAGCGGCGATCAGCAACAGGCCAGCCATCAGGAAACCGTAGCGCATCCTTGGTATCTCCTCCATTTTTTTGGGAGGCTAGCGTCCGGCGGGCTGCTCCGCAATGGTGCCGGAGCGAATTTGTCGCGCCCCGGCGCGGTGCGCTATCGTGGCCCGCATCCCGGCCTCGGAGAGCGACATGAGCCTGTTCAGCACGCCATTCGATCCTGCCCGCGACACAGCGCTCGTCACCGGCGCGGGCAACGGCATCGGGCGCGCCATCGCGCAGGCCTTGGTTGGCGAGGGCGTCCGGACCGTGTTTGCCGACATCAGCGCGGAGCGGGTGAGCGCCGCGATCGGCGCGAGCAAGAGGCCAGAACTGGCGGTGCCCTGGGTCGGCGATCTCGCCGAATTGGATGCGTGCGACGCGCTGCTTGCTACCGCAGACGCTGCGTTGGGCGGGATCACGCATTTCGTCCACAGCGCATCGCCGCCGCGGCGAGAGGCCGATCATGCGCTCGCGGTCGATCGCAGGATCTGGCAGCAGATGCATGCCGTCAATCTCGATGCCGGCTTTCACTTGGCGCGCGAACTCGCAAAGCGGCTGATCGCGGCGAAGCGGCCGGGCTCGTTCCTGTTTTTCACCTCGCTGCATGCGGGCACGCCGCGCAACCTGCCGCATTATTCGACGGCGAAGGCGGCGATGGCGATGCTGGTGAAGGAGTTGGCCAAGACGTTCGGCCGCCACGACATCCGCGTCAATGCGCTGGTGCCCGGCGCGATCGCCGCCGGCGGGTTCGTCGCGGATCCCGCGCTGGCGCGGCACATTCCGCTCGGGCGTCTCGGCGAGGCCAATGACCTTGCGCCGATGGCGCTTACCGTCCTGTCGAACAAGCTCTCCGCTTACGTCACCGGCGCAGCCTTCGTCGTCGACGGCGGATTGTCGCTGACGAACTGGTTCGAGCCGCCGGCGCTTGACGAGTAGTCAGCGGCGCCAGGCCGGCACGGGATCGAGCGGCGTGCGGTAAAGCTCGTTGTCGTCGCGATCGGTAACGCGCACCGCGCAACCCTTTTGCTGCAGCTCCGGCTTCACCTGCGACAGCTCGGTGGCGAGCTGGTCGGCGCGATCGGAGGCAACCTCGATGTCTTCGAGGATGATTCCGCCCTGGTTCCTGAACTCTCCACCAACCACAAGATCGAAAGAGTAGTACGGCATCCGAATTCCCCGGTGTGACGAGATGAGCTTCAGTGGAAGTCTCAACACATGTCGGATGGTACCACTGAGTCGACATCTACCGATGAACGGACCGCGCAATCTCTGTGCTTATGGCGCAGAAATGATGTGCAGCGTCTGACGGCCTTAACATTTAATTAAATATGTTGGCGTGATCATAAGGCATGGAATTGCAGCAGAACCGGGCTCCGGGAACCGGCAGCTGCAAGAGAAGGCCGCCGGCATAGATCCCGACGGCCTTTTCTCTTAAGCGAGAAAAATCGCTTTCCGTAATTGTCCGGACTCAACGCATCACATCGACTCGGACAGCCTACGCGACGTTGTCGCAGCGCGCCGTGCTGCTTGCGCGGTCTCGGTCTAGCGCAACGGCATCGGCGGGCGCACGACCGGTCCATCGTCATCGGCGACGGCTTGAGTCGTGGTAACAGGTGCGGCTGGCGGCGGCGGCATCGCGGCAGCCTGCGAAGGCGGCGGCGAAGCTGCGAGCGGCGCGGGCGAATAGGCCGGCATGTAGGTGTGTGACACGACCGGTTTCGGTTTGCGAACCGGCGGCGGTGACGGAGCTCGCGGTGGGACCGCAGCAGCACGTGTGCGCGGATCAACAGGCTTGACCTCAGCTACCGGCTTCGGCGCAGGCGGTTTTGCCATCTCGCGCGCCATCTGCTCCTGTCCGGCCTTCAACTCGGCGATGTTGGCCTTGAGCGTTTCGATCTGCTGCGCCATCGCGGTGAGGTCGCGCGTCATCGCTTGCACCGACTGCGCTGCATCGGGCTGCGTCGCTGCGGGCGCAGCGGCCGCGACCTGGACTGCGGGCGGTGTCGCCGATTGATCGGCCGTTTGATCGGTTGCCGCTTGCGGTGCGGGCGGGGCGGCCTGCTCCACGGGCGGTGCGGCCTGCGCGGCAGCGACCGGCGCGGTCTGCGATGTCGATGGCAGCAGCGACGTCAATGCCGGTGTCCATTCGGCGAACATCTGTTTGGCGGTGTCGCCGTGTTTCTCCCAGGCGATGGTGGCGGCCGCACTACCGCCTGCAAACAGAAACGTGACGAAAGCGCCGCGCAGCCACTTGCCCGCGGCGGATCGCTTCCGCGGACCGAGACCATCGCTCGCCGCGACACGGACGGCCGTGTCGACAGAGGGCGGGGGCGCCGCCTGCGGCTCCGAGACGGGACTGAACTTGGGCTCAATAGAGATCTTGCGCTCGAGCAAGGCTTTGGGCTCCGGCGCGAATTTCGGCTCCGGACGCGTCGCAATGTCAGGCGCCAGCGCGGGCGCTACGCTGACGGGGCGCGAGGCCAGCACAATGTCGGGCGAAATCTGAATCGCGTCGTGCGGATCTTTGTCCTTGACCGTGTCCTTCACGATCTCATCGACGATTTGCTTGGGGTTCAGCGTCGCGAGCATCGCAGCTCCTTTGAAGCCCGGTGTTTGAAGGCCGGGCGCTTGAAATACTGGTCGTCCGCATTGGCGCGAGCCGATCTATTTGGGGTGAGTCCATCCCAACCGGATGAGCCTCGCACGATGACGCACGAGTCCAGCCGGGTTTGACCAAAGCAAGGCGAGGGGATGGAGATGATGCGACGGTCTTCCGCCGTTTGTGGTGATGGAACCCCTTTTGTTGAACACGCGCACGTGTTCCGCGCTGCCTTGTTTTCAGCACGATTTTGGCAGCATCTGGGGATGCTGGGGGTGCTGCTATCCGCTATCGGGGGCCGGCGGTGCCAAGATCTTTAATCGCCTTGTTCGTCGTTGCCTTGCTGCCGCTGGGCGGCTGCATGCAAGCCACACTTTCGCCGTCGACCGACGCGAGCATGACGCCGCGCGACCGGCAGTTGCTTGCGCACACGCCTTACGCGCAAGCGAATGTGCCCGAACAATATCTCCGTCACGTCGTCGACTACCAGCGCAAGGAGCAACCGGGTACCATCCTGGTCGATACCGACGCACGCTATCTCTATTACGTGCTGCCAGAGGGCAAGGCGATCCGCTACGGCGTTGCGGTCGGCGAGGAAGCCATGGCGTTCTCCGGCATCGCGCGGGTCGGTCGCCTGGCGGAATGGCCGGACTGGGTTCCGACGGCAGATATCCAGGCGCGGCTCGGGCCGTACCCGGCGCGCGTTCCCGGCGGTCCCGCCAATCCCTTGGGCGCGCGGGGCATCTATCTCTATTCCGGCAACAAGGACACGCTCTACCGGATTCATGGCACCAACCAGCCCGAATATATCGGGCAGGCGATCTCGTCCGGCTGCATCCGGATGCGCAACGAGGACGTGATCGATCTCTACGACCGGGTGAAGCTCAATTCGATGGTCGTGGTGCTGCCGCCCGGACAGAACGCGCAGGCCGAGACCGGCGCGCGCTGGCGCGGGTGAGCGCACAGCGTCCCAATCCCGACGAGTTGATCATCGTGCGCATGCGGGCACGCTGATGGCAGCTTTGCTTATTCGCCGGGCCGGGCGACGCGCCATTGCAGCGTCGTCGCATTGCCGTTGACGTCGCCCGGCGTCTTGTCGGCGGCCGAGGTGTAGAGCGGGCGATAGCGGTACGCCCACATTCTGCTGCCGTCGTTGCGGCTGATCACGGTGAAGTCGCCAATGGCCTTGGCGTCGGCCGTTGCGGGCAACGGCATCCAGTTCTCGGTGCATTTGCCGTTGCAGTTCGACGTCTTTCCGGTGGTGTCGCGCTCGTAATAGTAGAGCGTCATGCCCTTGAGATCGACGAGCTTGGGGCCCTGCTTGGTCAGGACCACCTTCGCCGGTGCGGTCGTCGCTTCGGGCTTGGGCGGAGGAGCGGCATCGCCGCCGCCATGGCCGTTTGCAAGCGCATGACCGGTCGAGAGCGCGACGGCCGCTGCCGCAATGAGGAACCTGAACATCCTGATCTCCCGACCGGCAAAGTTAATCGCGCGTTAAGCGCAGAATGTTGCCGACCGTAACAGCCGAAGGTTAGTTCCTGGTTTCGCAGGCCTGCGACAATTACGTACAAAAATACCGGATCATGCCTGCAGATCGCGGAGCGGCGCGCGGCTCAGATCGTTGCCGGCGGCAATCGCCTTGCGCAGCAGCCGCATCAGATCCTCGCCCTCCTTTGCGCTGAGGCCACGCAGCAGGATGCGCTGGGCCGATTCCACGGCCGGGGTGATCTTGCGCAGCGTGCGCCGGCCCTCGTCGGTGATCTCGAGTTCGCGGGCGCGGCGATCGCGGCTGGAAGCGCGGCGCTCGGCCAGTCCCTTCTGCACGAGGCGGTCGATCACGCCGGTGATGGTGGTGCGGTCATAGGCGATCAGCCCTGCAAGCGTCACCTGGTCGAGCCCCGGATTGGCCTTGATGGTCGCAAGCGCGGCGTATTGCACCGGCGTGAGATCGAAGCCGGCATCCTCGACCTCGGCCAGGAACACCGCGACTGCGATCTGCTGGAACCGGCGCGCCAGATGCCCGGGCATGTCGTTGTTGTCTTTCACCGAATTCTCCTCGGAGGCAGGACGGCGTACGATCGTTGACAAGCATACTGATAGTCAGCATACTGAGCAATATCAAAACAGAAGGTTGACGGGAGAGCCTCATGCAATTCCATCTGAATGGATTTCAGCCGGGCGACCCTGACATCGCCGACCCCGCCGAGCGCGTTCAAGCCCCGGCCGCGGCGGGCGCCGTGCCTGGCGAGGTCGATGTCCTCATCGTCGGCTGTGGACCGGCCGGCCTCACGCTCGCCGCCCAGCTTGCGCAATTCCCTGAGATCAAGACCTGCATCGTCGAGCAGAAGCCGGATCGCTTGCTGGTCGGGCAGGCCGACGGCATCGCCTGCCGCACCATGGAAATGTTTCACGCCTACGGTTTCAGCGAGCGCGTGCTGAAGGAGGCCTATTGGGTCAACGAGACGACATTCTGGAAGCCGGACGAGGGCCAGCCCGAGACCATCGTCCGCAGCGGCCGGGTGCAGGACGTCGAGGACGGCCTGTCCGAATTCCCGCATGTCATCCTCAACCAGGCGCGCATCCATGACGGCTTTCTCGACGTGATGCGGAAATCGCCGGCCAAGCTCGCCCCTCACTACAGCCGCCGCCTGCTCGACCTCGAGGTCGAGCAGGCTGCAGGTCCAGCCGACCATGCCGTGACCGTGCGCCTCGAACGCGTCGATGCCGCAAGCGAGGGCAAGGTCGAGCAGATCAAGGCGCGCTATGTCGTTGGCTGCGATGGCGCGCGCAGCACCGTGCGCAAGTCGATCGGGCGCGAGCTGCACGGCGATTCCGCCAACCACGCCTGGGGCGTGATGGACGTCTTGGCGGTGACCGATTTCCCGGATATCCGCTTCAAGTCGCTGATCCAATCGGCGAAGGACGGCAGCCTGCTGATCATTCCGCGCGAAGGCGGCTACATGGTCCGCATCTATGTCGAGCTCGCCAAGCTCGATGTCGGCGAGCGCGTCGCCAGCCGCAACGTCACCGCCGATGACGTGATCGCGAAAGCGCAGCGGATCCTGAAGCCCCATACGCTCGACGTGAAGGAGATCGCCTGGTGGTCGGTCTACGAGATCGGCCAGCGTCTCACCGACAAGTTCGACGACGTGCCGGAAGCCGAGATCGCAACGCGCCTGCCGCGCGTCTTCATCGCCGGCGATGCCTGCCATACGCATAGCCCGAAGGCGGGGCAGGGCATGAACGTCTCGATGCAGGACGCCTTCAATCTGGGCTGGAAGCTTGCCGCCGTCCTCCGGAAGCAGTGCGCCCCGAGCCTGATGCATTCCTATTCGGCGGAGCGTCAGGCGGTTGCGAAAGAGCTGATCGATTTCGATCGCGAGTGGGCGGGACTTTTGGCTTCGTCAGCAAAAGCGGGTGGCGGCGACGCAGCCAGGACACAGGACTATTTTGTCAGGCATGGCCGCTACACCGCGGGCACGGCGACACATTACACGCCATCGATTCTCACCGGTGCAGCCTCGCATCAGCACCTCGCAGAGGGATTCATCATCGGCAAGCGCTTCCACTCGGCGCCCGTGATCCGACTTGCGGACGCAAAGCCGATGCATTTGGGTCATGCCGCGCAGGCCGACGGTCGTTTTCGGATCTACGCGTTCTCGCCCGCTGAGAATCCCGCTGCCTTGGACTCGGCCATTCGTCGCTTGTGCAATTTTTTCGCCGAGTCCCGGGAATCGCCGATCCGGCGATATACCTCCAGAAATCTCGACATCGACAGCGTGATCGATCTGCGCGCAGTGTTTCAGCAGGATCATCGAGAGCTCGCGATCGAGGCAATGCCACCCATGTTGCTCCCAAGCAAGGGCCGTTATGGCTTGTATGATTACGAGAAAATGTTCTGTCCGGACCTCAAGAGCGGCCACGACGTCTTTGCGATGCGCGGCATCGATCGGAAGGCGGGCTGCGCGGTTGTGGTGCGGCCCGACCAGTATGTCGCAAGCGTACTGCCGCTCGATGACTATGCCGGGCTCGCGTCCTACTTCGACGGATTCATGTTGCGGATCAAGTGACGGTCGAGCTGCGTCTGCGCAGGTCGATGAACGGCGGATGAATATTGAACCGCGCGCGGCGTGCGTTTCAGTCTTTCGACGGATGAGACCCTCGTGCGCGGAACACCTGTTCCGCTGGCGCGTTCCGCCTCTCAAAGGAGGAATGCGCCATGAAGTTCAGAACCGCTTTAGTTGCAGCATTTTTGCTGGTCCCGACAGCCGCATTGGCCGCGCCGGGCATCGTTACCGTCTCGACCGGCCTGCGCGCCGGACCGGGCTCGGGCTTTCCCCTGGTCGATCGCGTCCCCGGGGGCGCCCGCGTCAACATCCATGGCTGCCTGCGCGGCAATGCCTGGTGCGACGTCAGCTTCTCTGATGATCGCGGCTGGGTGTCGTCGCAATATCTCGAATATCTCTATCGCAATCACTACGTCTATCTCCCCGACTATGTCGACGAGATCGATGTGCCCGTCGTTCCCTTCGTGCTGACCTCGTATTGGTCGAGTTACTATGGGGGACGTCCCTGGTATCGACGCCATGCCTATTGGAATAATTACTGGACCTCGCATCAGAGCGTCGCGACGCGGATGACGATCGATCCGCGTGCTGCCCGCATCGGCCGGGCGGCAACGCGCGACGCCGCGATCGCACTCGAACGCAGCGGTGTGCGCGGCAAGGGGGCCGCCGCGATCTCAACGCGTGACGCCGCGACCACACAGCGCGACGCTGCGATCGCCAAGCGCGACGCTGCGATCGCCAAGCGCGGCGCTGCGGTTTCGCCCGACCGGGCCCGCGTTGGACGAAGTGAGCGCATCGCGCATGAGCGGACCAATGTGCAGACCCGCAATCCGCGTGATGCACAAGCCCGCATGATGCGCGAGCACGCCGCGACCCGCGCTACGGTGCGCTCGCAGCCGATGGCCCGCGCGCAAGAAGCGCCGCGTGTGGCCGCGCCTTCAGCGCGTCCCGCGACGCCGCATGTCGCCCAGCCAAGCGTGA
>NZ_LBJU01000112.1:0-136267 GCF_028128835.1 Bradyrhizobium sp. CCBAU 65884
AGGCCACGCCTTGACGGCCGCAAGCACGGCGTCATGCTCGCGGAAATCGGGCGTGCTTTAATGGTTGCTACGGCAGCGTTCGTGCTGGTTACACCGCCCGCGCATCATATGCGTACATGAAGTCCATGCCCTTGGCGCCCAGCGGCAGCAGCCATTTCAGCATCTGATTGCGCACCCACGCGCCGGTAGCGCTGAATTCGCGCTTGCTGTTGCCGTTGCGGCGGGCCATGGCGACGATCTTCTCGGTGCGCGGGCGACGCTCGGCCTCGAATGCCCTAAAGGTGGCGCCGAGCTCCTGGCCGTCCTGCATCAGGCGGGCGAGCCGCATCGCATCCTCGAGCGCGAGCGAAGCACCCTGGCCGGCATGGGGGCTGGTCGCATGCGCGGCGTCCCCAATCAGCAGCGAGCGCTTGCGCGACCAGGTCGGCAGGGTCGCTACGTCGAGCGTGTCGGTGACCACGATGTTCTCGGCGGCCTCGATGACATCGGGGATCGGATCGTGCCAGCCGCGGTGGAAGCCGCGCAGATGCTGCTTCAGCGTCGACGGGTCGAGCGCGCGAAACATCGCGGCGTCCATGCCGTGCGCGGGCTGCGTGCTCCACCACATCACGCCGTCCGTGGGATCGGGGCTGCAATAGCCGTAGCCGAAGAAGCCGCTCTGGCCGAACGTGGTCTCGACGTGCCGGCCGATCGATCTGCCGTCGAGCACGGCGTGCGGCACGAAGCCGCCGAAGCCGATCAGTCCGGTGTTGAACGGCTGGGGTCCGTCCGGCACCACCTGCCGACGTGTGATCGAGTGCACGCCGTCGGCACCGATCAGGAAGTCCCCCTCGGCTGTGGTGCCGTCGGCGAAATAGGCAATGATCGGCTGGTCGCCGCGATCCTCGACCTTGATCAGGCGCTTCTCGAAATAGAGCGAAACGCAGGCGCACCAGGCCTTGTCGATCAGGATTTCGTTCAGCGTGGCGCGGCAGACGTTCACCGCAGGCTGGCCGAAGCGCCGTTCCATGTCGCGGTTGATCGAACCGAGCCTCACGCCGCCTTGCGAATAGAAGTCGAAGGATTCTGCGACCGAGCCGCGGCCGATCAACTCATTCGCCAGCCCGATCTCGTCCATCACATGCATGCCGTTCGGCGCGATCTGAAGGCCGCCGCCGATGCCCTTCGAATAGGGCCAGGCCTCGAAGATCGCGGACTCGATGCCGGCGCGGCGCAGCAGGATCGCGGCAACGGGGCCAGCAATGCCGGCGCCGATGATCAGGGCCTTGCGGGGTCGATAGGACATGACTTGCTCCCGACGTTTCCGTGGTGCTAGGAGGAATTACGGTCGCTAAATATCTTAGTTACTAAGATATATATCGCCTAAGATATGAGGTCGGCCTTGTCAAGGACGAAGGCGCGCAACGCGCTGCTGCAGGAGCTCGAGGACGCCATGCGCCGGTCGTCAGCGCAAGGCGTGCTCTATGGGCAAACCGTTGCCAACGTTGCCGGAATCGCCAATTCCGATCTCGAATGCATGGACATCCTGTATCTCGAAGGACGCGTCACTGCAGGGAGGCTCGCCGAGGTCACGGGCCTCACGACCGGTGCCATCACCGGCGTGGTCGATCGGCTCGAAAAGGCGGGGCTGGTGCGCCGTGAACGCGATGAGAAAGACCGCCGCAAGGTCTTCATCGCCGTCGTGCCGGACGCGGCGATGAAGATCGGCCAGTTCTACGTGCCGATGCAGCAGGCGATGGAGAAGGTGTTCGGCGGCTATTCCGACGAGGAATTGAGGCTGCTGCTGCGTTTCGCCAACGAAGGCTACAAGGGCGTGCTCGCGGCGACCGAGGCGCTGAAGAGCCTGCTCGACACGCCGCCGGAAAAACGTCCGGCTCTCAAGCTGAAGACGCGTCCTCGCCAGCCCTGATCTTGCAGATCTGCGCGGCCGCGATCATGCCCCACATCGCGCCCAGCATCATCCAGAAGTGCCGCCAGTGGTCGGTGTCGATCACGAAGCTTTCGCCGACGGTGCCGACGAAGGCGGAGAACACGGCGAGATAAGCGCGCTGCCAGGGCACCGGGACGAAGATGTGCCGGAAGCCCATGATGACGGTGGTGAAGACCAGCGCGGGATAACACACGCCGGACAGCCAGCCGCCGGACATGAAGGCGTTGAGATAGGAGTTGTGGGTGTCCTCGGGGAAGAAGCGGTGGAATTGCAGGGGGCCGATGCCGAACGGCAGGTCGAGCGCCATCTCTGCGCCCAGGATGTGGCGGCCGAACCGGCCGAAGCGGCCCTCGTCGTAGCTCTGGTCGAAGCTCGCGCGCTGCTTGAACATCTCGGCGGTGGAATCGAACGACAGCAGCACCGCGATCAGCGCGAGCCCCAGCACGGCGGCCACGATGGCCATGATGATGATGCGCGAGCGCTGCGCGTTGGTGCGGCTGGTCAGCACCATCAGCGCCAGCATGAAGGCGGAGGTCAGCACGAGGCCGCCCCAGGCGGCACGCGAGAAGGCGAGCAGGATCGCCAGCGACATGATGCCGAAGGCGATGACGTTGCGGAACGCCTTCGCCAGCTTGTCCGAAACCACGCTCTGCAGCGCAAACAGCGCGGGCAGGATCAGGAAGGCGCCGAGCACGTTCGGGTCCTTGAACGTGCCGCGCGCGCGGCCGTAGAGCGTGAGGAGGTCGTTGCCGCCGGGCACCAGGTGGAAATAGCCGGCGACCGCCAGCAGTGAGGCGATCATTGCGCCGACCACGAGGCCGCGGCGAAGCATGTCGAGCCGGGCCGCGGTGTCCTCGGACGTGACCATCGCGAAGAACACCACGGTCACCGCCATGTACCAGGAGGTCGCGATCCAGCTTACGACCTCGGACTGCTCGAACAGCGGGATCGCGCTGATGGTGTAGCCGACATTGAGCAGGACCAGCATCAACACCAGCGGCATCAGCGCGAGCCGCAGCCGCAGGCCGGTGGCGAAGAACATGACGGCTGCGAGCAGCGTCATGATCTCGTAGGGGCTCGGCTCGATGAAGACGACCGCGCCGGAGGCGCCGACCAGCCACACCAGCGCGCGCTGCAGCGCCAGCACGCCGGGCGCAGCCGGTACGGCTACGTTCACTCCACCGGCTGTCGCCGCATACGCCATCACATGCTCACGCTATTCGGACGCCAACACCGCTGTCATCGCCCGGTCAAGCCGGGGCATGACGGAAAACTCAATACGCGTTCTCGTTCTTGGTCAGCAGCGAGATCGGCGTCTTCAGGAGAATGTAGAGGTCGAACAGCACCGACCAGTTCTCGATGTAATAGAGGTCGAACTCGACGCGCTTCTGGATCTTCTCTTCGTTGTCGATCTCGCCGCGCCAGCCATTGATCTGGGCCCAGCCCGTGATGCCGGGCTTGACGCGATGGCGGGCGAAATAGCCGTCGACGGCTTCGTCGAACAGCCGGCTCTGCAGCTTGCCCTGCACCGCATGCGGGCGGGGGCCGACCAGGGAGAGATTGCCGGAGAACACCACGTTGAAGAGCTGCGGCAGCTCGTCGAGGCTGGTCTTGCGGATGAAGCGGCCGACGCGGGTGACGCGCGGATCGTTCTTGGTCACGACCTTGGAGGCCGTCGGATCGGCCTGATGGTGGTACATCGAGCGGAATTTGTAGACGTCGATGCGCTCGTTGTTGAAGCCGAAGCGCTTCTGGCGGAATAGCGCCGGGCCGGGGCTGTCGAGCTTCACCGCCAGCGCCACCAGTCCCATCACCGGCAGCGCCACGAGCAGCGCGAGACTGCCGACGACGCGGTCGAACAGCCATTTCATCACCAGATCCCAGTCGGTGATCGGCGCCTCGAACACGTCGAGCGTCGGCACCTCGCCGAGATAGGAATAGGAGCGGGGCCGGAACCGCAGCTTGTTGGTGTGCGCGGAAAGGCGGATGTCGACCGGCAGCACCCAGAGCTTCTTCAGCATTTCCAGGATGCGCGTTTCCGCCGAGATCGGCAGCGCGAACAGCACGAGATCGACGCGGGTGCGGCGGGCGAATTCGACGATGTCGTCGACCTTGCCGAGCTTGCGCGCGCCGGCGCAGGTGTCGAGCGCGCGGCTGTCGTTGCGGTCGTCGAACACGCCCAGCACGTGGATGTCGGAATCCTCCTGCGCTTTGAGCGCTTCGACCAGCTGCTCGCCGTTGCTGTCGGCGCCGACGATGATGGTGCGGCGGTCGAGCCGGCCCTGGCGCGCCCAGCCGCGCACCAGCGATCGCAGCACCAGACGCTCGGCAAGCAGCGCGGCGAGCCCGAGGAAATAGAAGGCGGCAAGCCACAGCCGCGAGATTTCGCTGCCGTATTTGGCGAAGAAGGAGATGCCGATGAACAGCAGGAAGACGAACGACCAGGACGAGATCATCCGTGTCATCTGCCGGAGCTGCCCGCGGAACAGCTGCACCTGATAGATGTCGGCGGCCTGGAAGCAGATCACGGCGGCGATCGATACGGCGATGACCTCGGCGGGATAGACCCAGCTGAAGCCGGAGAGCGGCATGACGTAGCCGACATAGAGCGCGATACCGACGAGGCTGAGCAGCGCGAAGTCGGCCACGCGCACGAAGCCGGCGATCACGATCGGCGAATAGGCGCGGGCGACCTTCTGGTTGACGACGTCGAGGGCTGCGGGCGAGAGCCGGCGGCGGCGCTCCACGAAGGGTTGGTCAGCGGGTTTCGCCGCGGCACTGGTCGCGGCATCGAGCATCGAGCGTGCGTTGAGCGGTTCCACGGGCGTCCACGTCCATTTCAAGCACCCGCGGGCCAATGGCGTTGGCGCCCCGGGCGGCATCCCCCGGTCCTTCGATTATCGAACAAATCGGAAGATTTTCTAAAGCGGGCTTAAGGATGGTTAATGATTGGCAAATGCATCGCGATAGCCGGCGATCACGCCGTCGACCATGGCGGCTTGCGAGAAATGCGCCGAGATGCGTTCGCGCAAGGACACGGCGCGCTGCGCCGTTGCGGTGGGATCGTCGAGTGCGGCCGCGATCGCCTCGGCCATGGCCTCGGAATTGCTCGGCGCGAACAGGGCCGGACTGCCGGAGCCGAAGATCTCGGGAATACCGCCGATGCGCGATGCGATCATGGGAATGCCGGCCGCGCCGGCCTCGATCACGACATAGGGCATGGAATCGCCGCGCGAGGGGACGACCAGCAGCCGCCCCTTGGAGAAGCCGTAGCGCGCCTTGACGTGACCGATGAAGCGGATGGCGCCGGACAAACCGAGCTTCTCGACCTGCGCCTTCAGCGCCGCCGTCTCCTCGCCGTCGCCGCCGAGCGTCAGCGTGACCTTCTTGCCGCCCTCGTGCAGGCGCGCCACGGCATCGACCAGGAGATCGGCGCCCTTGATGTGCCTGAACTCGCCGACATAGGCGAGGTCGGTCGCATCGTCGGTGGTCACGACCGGCTCGAACTCCTCGGGCGTGACGCCGTTGAAGACGCAATGCACCACGCCCTTGGGCGTGCCGACGATGCGTTGATAGGTGTCGCGGGCAAACGCGCTTTCGAACAGGAACAGGTCGGTCGAATCCATCAGCGAGCGCTCGAGTCGCGCGTAAAACTCGCCCTTCAAGGTGTTGAGGGGATAATGCAGCGAGCCGCCGTGCGGCGTGTAGATGCGGATGGTGTCGTCGGAGCGTCGCCGCATGCGGATGAAGGCGCCGGCCTTGGCGCCATGGCCGTGCATGACGTCGGGCTTCAGGGTGGCAATCAGGCGCCGCATGCGAAGCCACACCAAAACGTCGTCCGGAGAGGGCTCGCGGCGGATCGCCATCCGGTGCACGCCGAGCTTCAGCCGCGGCGCGAGCTCGGCGAGGGCCTTGTCGGCGCGCTCGCCGCCGGTGAGGCTATCGGCGAGGATGCCGACATGGTGGCCGCGGTCGACCTGGCCGTTGGCGACGTCGAGGATGTGGCGGAAGATGCCGCCGACCGGAGCACGCACGGCGTGCAGGATACGAAGCGGCCGGTCAGGAGAGGGGGGCATGAATCAAAACCAGCGCTCGACGGCGAATGCCGAACAATTCCTAGGAAAATATCGAGACGGATTAAGGGGCCTCGTGGTTAACAAACGGTGACGCGTGCGCCTGCGCAAGTCGCCGCATGCCGCGATTAACCCAGCGGCAACCTTAATGGAGTGTAATCGCCGGGGTTGAGGTAGCTTAGTGGCGTTGCCCCTGCGGGAGTGTTCGATGCGTTTAGCGTTCTGGCGTGCCGGCAAGGACAAGGCGGTGGTTGCGCGGGCTGTTGGAAAGTCCAAGACCGAAGTCGCGCCCAAAGCTGACGTCAAGGCTGAAGTCCAAGTCGAGCCCAAGATCGAGCAGAAGATCGAGCAGAAGACCGAAGTCAGGCCTGCGCCGATCGTCACGAAGCAGGCCCAAGTCGAGTCCGGCGATATCGACCTGCACGCGCTCGGCGCGGCATTGGCGCGCAAGCGCGGCTGGATCATCGTGCCGACGGTGCTGGCGCTGGTCGCATCCTTTGCGATCGTCAATCTCGTCACGCCGCGCTACAAGTCCGAATCGCGCATTCTCATCGACGGCCGGGAGAACGTGTTCCTGCGTCCGAGCAGCGACCGCGCCGAGGAGCGGCAGGCGCTCGACGCCGAGGCCGTCACCAGCCAGGTGCAGCTGGTGCTGTCGCGCGATCTCGCGCGGGAGATCATCAAGAAGAACAAGCTCGCCGAACGCCCCGAGTTCGATCCGGTGCTGCAGGGCATCTCGCCACTGAAGTCGCTGGCCGCGATGATCGGTATCGGCCGTGATCCGTTCTCGATGACGCCGGAAGAGCGCGTGCTCGACGCCTATTACGAGCGCCTGCAGGCCTATGCCGTCGACAAATCGCGCGTCATCGTGGTCGAATTCCAGTCCGCCGATCCGGATCTTGCCGCCCGCGTCGCCAATTCGATCGCCGACGGCTATCTGGTGCTCCAGCAGAATGCGCGCCAGGACCAGGCCAAGAATGCCAGCCAGTGGCTCGCCGGCGAGATCGAGAGCTTGCGCAAGAAGGTCTCCGACGCCGAGGCCAGGGTGGAGGACTTCCGCTCCAAGTCGAGCCTGTTCATCGGCACCAACAACACCACGCTGTCGAACCAGCAGATGGGCGAGGTGAACACCCAGCTCAACAATGCGCGCTCGCTGAAGGCGGATGCGGAATCCAAGGCTAGGCTGATCAAGGAGATGCTCCAGAGCGGCAAGCCGATCGAGGCATCCGAAGTCGTGAACTCCGAATTGATGCGGCGGCTGTCGGAGCAAAGGGTGACGCTGCGTGCGCAGCTCGCCGAGCAGTCGTCCACGCTGCTCGGCAATCACCCGCGCATCAAGGAGCTGAAGGCGCAGCTTGGCGACCTCGACAATCAGATCCGCGACGAAGCGGCCAAGATTTCCCGCTCGCTCGAAAGCGACGCGCGGATCGCCAGCGGCCGCGTCGATGGCCTGACCGTGAGCCTCGAGCAGCTCAAGAAGCAGGCGACCTCGACCAACGGCCAGGACGTCCAGCTCCGCGCACTCGATCGCGAGGCCAAGGCGCAGCGCGATCTGCTGGAAGGCTATCTCGCCAAGTACCGCGAGGCCAATACCCGCGAGACCATCGACACGGCGCCGACCGACGGCCGCGTCATCTCGCGCGCCATCGTCTCGAACACGCCGGCCTACCCGAAGAAGCTGCCGATCGTGCTGATCGCGACGATCGCGACGCTGCTGCTCTCGTCCGGCGTCGTCGTCACCGGCGAGCTGTTGCGCCAGACCGCACCGCGCGCTGTGGCCGCGGTCGGCCCGGCGCAAACGCAGGCACCGGTGCGCCGGGAACCGGTTGTCCAACCGGTCGTCCAGCCGGTGGTGCGGCCCGAGGTCGAGCCGATCGCCGATCCGGTCATGGCAGAGGCCGCGCCGCTTCAGCCGGAGCTGACTGATCATGCCGACATCACCGAATTCACCGAGATCGAAAATCTGGCCGACAGCCTGCGCGCCGCGGGCGCTGCGGCGAAGAAGGTCACGGTGCTCGGCACCGCTTCCGGCGAAGCCATTACGCTGTCGACGCTGACGCTCGCCCGGCATCTGGCGCGCGAGGCGCGCGTCGTCGTGGTCGATCTCGCTGCGTCCTCGCCGACGATTGCCGCGGTGTCCGTCGATGCTTCGGCGCCCGGCCTTGCCGAGCTGATGCAGGGCGAGGCGTCGTTCGCGCAAATCATCACCCGGGACAAGCTGTCACGGCTCCACCTCGTCATGGCCGGTCGTCCCGGCTTCGACCGCAGCGTGCTGCAATCGCCGCGGGTGACGCTCGCCATCGACGCGCTGCTGCGCGCCTATGATCACGTGCTGGTCGACGCCGGCAGCGCCTCCGACCTTCCGGCCGAGCTGCTGACGGCGCATGCCCGCGCCGTCGTGGTGCCCGATGCCTCGATGGCAAGCGATGCGCGCGCGCTGATGTGCGAGCAGCTCCGGGCGGTCGGCTTCAGCGAGGTGACGATGCTGAGCAAGCCCGTGCAGGCTTCGGACGCGGTCGACGCGCCGCGCGTGGTGGCGGCGTAGGCTTTTCTTTCCCTCTCGCGCACTCGGAATCGTAGGGTGGGCAAAGGCGCGTTCGCGTCGTGCCCACCACCTATTCCATACAGTAACAGACGACGTGGGCACGCTTCCGCCTTCGCTCTGCGAGCTACGGCGGACAAGTCGCTTTGCCCACCCTACGATATCGGCGTTCGCGGAGAGGCTTTACCCGAATGCCTGCCGCAGCCGCCTGGCCAGATCAAACAGCATCTGGTTCTGCTTCACCAGCCGCTTGCCGTGGCTGAGCGAGGACATCGCCATCGCCGCGAGCTTGCCGCGCGAGGTCAGCGGGACAAAACTGTCGAAGATGTCTTCGTCGTCCTTGCAGAACATTCGCTTGTAGTCGTCCGAACCGATGCCGAGGTCGAGCGAGCGGTAGCCGCGCTCGCCGTAGCGATCGATGATGTAGCGCATCAGGATCAGCCCGGGGCTGTAGCGGGCGTGCTCGGACATCGTGTAGGTGTTGAACATCATCGAGAAGCGCTCGCCGTCGGCAACGCCGGCGAAGATCGCGATCACCTCGTCGTCGCATTCCAGTGCATGGATGTCGATGACGCGGCCTTCGCCGCGCGGCGCAAGGCAGGCGCTGCGGACGAACTGTTCGACGCCCGGCTCGGCGAAGACGTTCGGGAGCTTCTGTTCTGCCATCCGCACCGGCTTGACGCGGAAGAACCAGTCGAGCAGGCGGGTGACGTCCGCGTCTGACGTGGCAAGGTGATAGCGATAGCCGGCGAGCGCCTGGAGCTTCTTTTCCTTGCTCTTGAGGCGGCGGCGGAAGGAATTGCTGATCCGCGATGCCGGCGGCCCGCCCGGCTCCAGCACCAGTTGCGGGCAGCCGTTGATCGGGCTCTGCCGCGGCAATAGGGCAAACGGGTTCTGCTGGCCGTGCCAGCGCTGCGGCTGCTGCGTCAGCGCGAGCACGTCGATGTGCTCGCGCAGCGGCGCAAGCAGCGTATCGAGATCGGCGGCAGTGGTCTGCGCAGCACACGCGGCGTTCCACAGGCCCATGTTGAAGGTCGTATGCTTGCCGCCCATGAAGCAGGCCGTACGCACGCCGTGGCTTTGGCGCAGCGAGAGCGGCAGCAGCATCAATGGCGTGTGATCGGCGTCGCGGCCGATCACGACGAAGGGCCGCGCGCCCTCGCGCTCGCCGACCAGTCGCTGCCAGGGGCTCAGCAGATCGAACCGCTGATAGGGCGTGAAGAGATGGCCGGGCTCCTCGAAGGCGCGCCAGACCGCCTCGGCGGCGCCGAGATCGGTGACGATATCGACATGCGCGATACGGCTCGCTTTCGACCGCGCTGGCGCTTCTGCCGTCCGGCTTTGCATCGCCGCAGCCATGGTCATTCGCGAAACCTGTCGAGAAATCAAAATAGACGTAATTCGGCCTGTGGCCGACCTTTGCAAAGAAATGTCAACAAAGGGTAAGGACAATGGAGAGGGAACGGGCGCCTTCAGGGCGCGAAGGGTCAAGATTTTGGCATCCGACGACAGATGGCTGGAACGGCTGCGCCTCGAGCTGGCCTGGTTCACCGGCCAGGCTGCGCTGCGCAGCCGCGGTGCCGGCGCCATCCTGCGCTTTGCGCGGGTGCGGCCACGGCGGCGCGGCGGGTTTCAGCCGCTGCGCGCGGACGAGATCACGCCGCAATTTCTCGACCGCGCCATTCGCGCGTTGAAGCGCTGGAACTACGATTTTCTCGGCATGGACGAGGTCTGCCGGCGCGCGGTGACACTGCCGGAGAAGCGGCGTTTCGTGGCGCTCACTTTCGACGGCGCGAACAAGGATCTGATCGACTTTGCCTATCCGGTGCTGGCGCAGCACGCCGTGCCCTTCACGATCTACGTGCCCACCGCGTTTCCCGATGGCGTCGGGCAGGCCTGGTGGCTCGGGCTCGAACAGGTGATCGCGCGCGAGAGCCGCATCAATCTGATAATGGGCGAGAAGGAGCAGCGCTTCACCGTCACCGGCAATGCCGAGAAGCAGGCGCTGTTTTCGCATATCGAGAGCTGGCTGCGCTCGCTGTCGCCGGCGGATCTGTCGGCCGCGATCGCCGATCTCTGCACGCGCTACCGCATTGAGCTTGCCGCGCTCTCGCGCGAGGCGTCGATGGATTGGGAGGATCTGGCCAAGCTCGCCGCCGATCCGCTCGTCACGATCGGGAGCGCCACGGTGAACTATCCGGTTCTCGCCAACATGAAGGATACGGCAGCCTCGCGCGAGATGGCGATGGGCAAGGCCGTTGCCGAAGCGGCCTTCCGCCGCGATGTCAGGCATCTCGCCTTTCCGTTCGGCGATCGTACCTCGTTCCGGCGCAGCCATGTTGTGATGGCGGAGGAGGCGGGCTTTGCCAGCGCGGTGTCGACGATCCCGGGCATCGTGGACGCGGAGGGGCGGACCAATCTGCGCGCGCTGCCGCGGATTTCCTGGGATGGTCGCGTGCGCTCCCTGCGCATGCTGCGCGTACTGGTGTCGGGTGTTGCGTTTGCGCCGGTGAGGCCGACCGCTACGAGCCAGACTTGACGCGATCAGGTCGCTGCATCCAGCTCACGATCGGCATCGCCGGCAGCACCCAGCCCATGCCGACCACCACGTAATAGATCGCCTGCCGCCAGCCGGACTCGGCGATCCACGGCATCTGCGCCGCCGCCATGCCGAGCAGGGCCCAGACCGTGGCCAGCACCAGGAGCAGGATGGCGCCGAGGAACTTGCGGGTGCGGATCGTCATGGCTGACTATTACGGCCTTCGCGTAACTTGCGCTGCGGGAGCGGGGGACTATAAGGGGCACGCAGTCCGGTTCAAGCCCTGGTTTTAGCGCCTTGACGACGAATTCCGTTCCAACCAACTCGCATCGCGCCGTGCGCTGGTGGCTGATCTCCGTCGCCGCGCTGATCGCGCTGATGGTGCTGGTCGGCGGCGCGACGCGGCTCACGGAATCCGGCCTTTCGATCGTCGAATGGAAGCCGGTCACGGGCAGCGTTCCGCCACTGTCGGAGGCGCAGTGGACCGAGGCGTTCGAGGCCTACAAGAGAATCCCGCAATATCGCGAGCTCAACGCGGGCATGAGCCTGTCCGAGTTCAAGCAGATTTTCTGGTGGGAATGGAGCCACCGGCTGCTCGGCCGTTTCATTGGCGTCGCCTATCTCTTGCCGTTCCTGTTCTTCCTGTGGCGCGGTGGCCTGTCCGGTGAATTGAAACGTAGACTGTGGCTTCTATTCGCGCTTGGCGGTCTCCAGGGCGCGGTCGGCTGGTGGATGGTCGCCTCGGGTCTCACCGAGCGGGTCGAGGTGTCGCAATATCGGTTGGCGACGCATCTTGTGCTCGCGCTCCTGATCTTTGCTGGCATCGTCTGGACGGTGCGGCGGCTCAAGGAGCGGCCGCAGATCGCGGCGTCTGCGCGGTTGCGCTTCACGGGCGCGCTGCTCCTCGTCGTGACGTTCGCGCAGATCTATTTCGGTGCGCTGGTTGCGGGCCTGCGCGCCGGGCGCGCCTACAACACCTGGCCGCAGATCGACGGCGCGTTCATTCCCTCGGCCGAGCGGCTGTGGTTCGAGACGCCGTGGTGGCGCAACATGTTCGACAATGTGCTGACGGTACAGTTCGAGCACCGCATGACCGCCTATGCGCTGTTCGCGCTGGCCGCGCTGCATGCGATCGACGCGGTGCGTTCGCGCGCAGGTGCGGCCGCAAGCGGCGCGCTCTGGCTGTTCGCGGCGGTGAGCCTGCAGGCGGTGCTCGGCATTCTCACGCTGCTCAACCAGGTGCCGATCGACCTCGCGCTGTCGCACCAGGCCGTCGCAATCGTCGTGTTGACGCTCGCGGTGATGCAGGTGGAGCGGCTCGCTTCGCGGCGATCTGCGGAGGCGCAGCCGCGTGCGGTTCCGATTAGCCAGCCCGGCTGATCAGCAATAGCCGTAGATGCCGCACGCGTAGGGTAGGCGCCAGAAATAATCGACCTGCTTCCCGCCGTAATACGCGCCCTGATAGTCGTAGCTCCAGGGGCGGCCGTAGTAGCCCGGCAAGGTGTGCGAGCCCGGCAGCAGCGGCGTGCCCGGCAGATTGCGGATATAGCTGCCGATGCCATAGGCCGGCGAGATCAGCGCATCCGGGTCGGTATCGACATAGACCTGCGGCGGCTCCTGTGGCGGAGCGGCGGCGCGTCGCTTCGGCGTGGCCGGCAAGTCAGCGGCAACGGCGGCTGAAACCGTCAGCATCGCCGCAAGGGCAGGCACCATCCAGCGCAGCATCGTCGGCTCCGAATCAAAAGGGCGATCCAAGGACGATGTATGGGGCAGATATGGTTAATGACTGTTAACCGGGACGTCATTCCGGGGCGCATTCAGGCGTCCCGGAATGACCGGGAAAGCTACGCCCCCAGCGCCTGTTCCAGATCGGCGATCAGGTCTTCCTTGTCCTCGATGCCGATCGAGAGCCGCACCACGTCGGGGCCGGCGCCGGACTTCACCTTGGCGGCGTCGTCGAGCTGGCTGTGCGTGGTGGACGCCGGATGGATCACCAGCGAGCGGGTGTCGCCGACATTGGCGAGATGCGAGAACAGCTGCAGTTTCGACACCAGGCTGACGCCGGCGTCATAGCCGCCCTTCAGGCTGAAGGTGAACACGGCGCCCGCGCCCCTCGGTGCGTATTTGCGCGCGAGCTGGTTATACTTGTCGCTTGCCAAGCCCGCATAGCTAACCGACGCCACCGCCGGATGGCCGGCGAGGAATTCGGCGATCGCTTTCGCATTGTCGCACTGCTTCTGCATGCGCAGCGGCAAGGTCTCGATGCCGGTCAGGATCATGAAGGCGTTGAACGGCGACAGAGCGGGGCCGAGGTCGCGCAAGCCCAGCACGCGGCAGGCGATCGCGAAGGCGAAATTGCCAAAGGTCTCCTGCAGGCGGATGCCGTGATATTCCGGCCGCGGCTCCGACAGCATCGGATATTTGCCGCCCGTCGACCAGTCGAAGGTGCCGGCATCGACGATGATGCCGCCGAGCGAATTGCCGTGACCGCCCAGGAACTTCGTCAGCGAGTGCACGACGATGTCGGCGCCGTGGTCGATCGGGCGGATCAGGTAGGGCGAGGCCAGCGTGTTATCGACGATCAACGGCACGCCCGCCTTCCGCGCCACCGTCGAGATCGCCTCGATGTCGGTGATGCTGCCGGCGGGATTGGCAATGGACTCGATGAAGATCGCCTTGGTGCGCGGCGTCACCGCGCGCTCGAAGCTTGCGATATCGTCGGGATCGGCCCACACCACGTTCCAGCCAAAGCTCTTGAAGGCGTGCGTGAACTGGTTGATAGAGCCGCCATAGAGTTTTCGCGCGGCGATGAACTCGTCGCCGGGCTGCATCAATTGCTGCAACACCACGACCTGTGCGGCATGGCCCGAGGCCACCGCAAGCGCGGCCGTGCCGCCTTCGAGCGCGGCGACGCGCTCTTCCAGCACCGCGTTGGTAGGATTGCCGATGCGGGTATAGATGTTGCCGAACGCCTGCAGACCGAACAGCGAGGCGGCGTGGTCGGCATCGTTGAACACGAACGACGTCGTTTGATAAATCGGAGTCGCGCGCGCGCCGGTGGTGGGGTCGGGCTGTGCACCGGCATGCACGGCGAGGGTTGAAAATCCCGGAAGGCGATCGCTCATTGAGGGCGTCCTGTTCTCTTGGTCTGAAATCGCGCGGCATGCTGATGGGCGCCGCGCTCGGCGTCAAGGCGCCGTGTCACATCAAGACCATTTGGGAATGATCTTGCTACGCATTGTCGCGTTGGCAAAATGAATCCCTCGCAATTGCGTCAGCTTTGCTCGGTCTTGTTTTTGGCGGCACGATCGGAGGCCGCTGTGTCGCCGCCGCCGACGCTCATCCGATTGAGGGATAGCCGCATGCCTTGCGTCGGTGCCGGCGCGCGCTTGGAGCTGAGCGTGCGCGAATTCACGCCCATCCAGGAGATCTCGGACGACAGGCGGCCATATTCGATCTTGGGGCAGCGGTTCATCACCACCTTGATACCGACCGACTCGGCTTTCGCTGCCGCCACGTCGTCACGTGCGCCAAGCTGCATCCAGATCACTTTCGGCAGCGGGTCGAGCGTGAGCGCTTCCTCGACGACAGGCATGATGTGGCTGGAATTGCGGAAGATGTCGATCATGTCGATGGGACGGCCGATGTCGGACAGCGAGGCGATGAAGGGCTTTCCGAGCAGCTCCTTGCCGACATGGCCGGGATTGACCGGGATCATGTCGTAGCCACGCTGCGCCAGATATTTGAATGCGAAATAGCTCGGCCGCACATTGACCGGCGAGGCGCCGACCATCGCGATCGACTTCACGCTGTTGAGGATGGCGCGGATGTAATTGTCGGAATAGGAGTCGTGGTTCATTTGTTCTTTTTCCTTGTCATTGCGAGGAGCGAAGCGACAAAGCAATCCAGTCTTTTTCCGCGGAGGGATTTCCGGATTGCTTAGCTTCGCTCGCAATGACGAATTCTATTCATCCCGCCATGTCGGCGTGCGCTTCTCGATGAAGGCGCCGATGCCTTCCTCGGCGTCGCGCGCCATCATGTTCTCGGTCATCACCTCTGCGGCATAGCGATAGGCATCCGCGAGGCTCATCTCGGCCTGGCGATAGAACGCCTCCTTGCCGAGCTTGACGGTGTAGGCCGATTTCAGCGCGACCTGCTCCGCCAGCGCGATCGCGGCGTCGCGTTCGGTGCCGGCGGGCACCACGCGGTTGATGAGGCCGATCTCGCGGGCGCGCGCGGCCGTAACAGGCTCGCCCGTCAGCAGCATCTCCATCGCCTGCTTGCGCGGCACGTTGCGCGATAGCGCCACCATCGGGGTCGAGCAGAACAAGCCGATGTCGACGCCCGGCGTTGCGAATTTCGCGTCCTCCGAGGCGATGGCGAGATCGCAGCTGGCCACGAGCTGGCAGCCGGCCGCGGTCGCGATACCCCGGACGGATGCGACCACAGGTTTTGGCAGGTGCACGATCGCCTGCATCATCGCGCTGCAGGCGGTCATCATCTCGGCAAAGAAGGCGCGGCCACGATCGGGGTCAGTGCGGCGCGCGGTCAGCTCCTTCATGTCGTGGCCGGCGGAGAAGGCGGGACCGTTGGCGGCGATCACGACACCGCGGACGGCCTTGTCGCTGCTGATATCATTGAGCTCGGCATGCAGGCTTGCGATCATCGCCGCCGACAGGCTGTTGCGCGCGGCGGGGCGGTTCAGCGTCAGTACGGCGATCGGGCCTACGGTCTCGCGCAGCAGGATCGGCGGTTGCGGGGAGGGAGCGCGGGCAGCCTGGGCGGACATCGAAGCGTTTCCGTTGGATTATTGCATTTGAATGACGCAGATAACTTAATGTAACAGGGCAAGTGAAGCGAGGGTGGGGAACAGCATGGCGTTAGCGAAAATGAGCGTGGCAGAGGTCGAGCAGTTCCTCCGCCACGAGTTTCCCCAGGCCTTCAGCGGCGACGACATCACGATCGAAAGCGCGGACGGCCAGACCTGCCTTTTGCGCCAGCGCTACAGCGAAAGGATGCTGCGACCGGGCGGAACCGTGTCCGGCCCGACGCTGATGGCGCTGGCCGATTTCGCGATGTACGTGGTCCTCCTGTCCGCGATCGGGCCGGTCGGGCTCGCCGTCACCACCAATCTCAACATCAACTTCCTGCGCAAGGGCGGGCCCGGGCAGGACGTGCTGGCGGAGGCGCGGCTGCTCAAGCTCGGCAAGCGGCTGGCGGTCGGGGAGGTGAAACTGTTGTCCGGCAGCTCGCCCGATCCGATCGCCCATGTCACCTCGACCTATTCCATTCCAAATGTTTGAGCTTTTTGCAGGTAATATAGCACCATATTTTCAAGCCATTGATATTACGGTACTAATTTCCGCCGCCGGGCATTGACCGTTGCGCGTCTCTTCTCTAGAAAACCGCGCAGTCCGGTGCGGTGTTCGCGCCGATGCTCCCCGTCCACGGAAACTCTGACATGAAAACCTTTTCGGCAAAGCCGGCTGAGGTGACGAAGAAGTGGGTGCTGATCGACGCCAAGGGTCTGGTCGTCGGCCGCCTCGCCACCATCGTCGCCATGCGCCTGCGCGGCAAGCACCTCCCGACCTACACCCCGCACGTTGATTGCGGCGACAACGTCATCATCATCAATGCGCAGCATGCGGTCCTCACCGGCCGCAAGCGCGAGCAGAAGACCTATTACAAGCACACCGGCTATGTCGGTCACGTCAAGGAGCGCACCGCGCGCCAGATCCTCGAGGGCAAGCATCCCGAGCGCGTGCTCGAGAAGGCCGTCGAGCGCATGATCCCGCGTGGCCCGCTCGGTCGCGTCCAGATGGGCAATCTCCGCGTCTATGGCGGCGCCGATCATCCGCACGAGGCACAGACGCCCGAGAAGATCGACATCGCCAAGTTGAACCGCAAGAACACGAGGGCCGCATAACATGGCCGAATCCATCCAGTCGCTCGACCAGCTCTCGCAGCTCAAGACGGCGGCGGCGCCCGATGCGCCCAAGCACGAGAAGAAGGTCGACAAGTTCAACCGCGCCTATGCCACCGGCAAGCGCAAGGACGCGGTCGCCCGCGTCTGGATCAAGCCGGGCGCCGGCAAGGTCACCGTCAATTCGCGCGAGGTCGAGGTCTATTTCGCCCGTCCCGTGCTGCGGATGATGATCGAGCAGCCGTTCTCCGTGGCCGCGCGTTCGGGCCAGTACGACGTGATCTGCACGGTTGCCGGCGGCGGCCTGTCCGGCCAGGCCGGCGCGGTCCGTCACGGCATCTCCAAGGCGCTGACCTATTTCGAGCCGGAGCTGCGCTCTGTGCTCAAGAAGGGCGGCTTCCTGACGCGCGACTCCCGCGTGGTCGAGCGCAAGAAGTACGGCAAGGCCAAGGCCCGCCGGTCCTTCCAGTTCTCGAAGCGTTAATCGCTTCGGTCACATTCGCCGCGAAAGCGGCTTCAATGAGATGCAAAAGGGCGCTGATTTCAGCGCCCTTTTTGTTGTTCGTTTGTATGCAAATTGATGGCGTGTTTCCCGAAAACTTGGCCTCCCGCGAAAACCTGAATGGAACTCGCGCGACCTAGCGTCGCATTCGGAAGGGCGCGCAAATCGGCTGGGCCGGTCGCGTAACTGCTATGTTCTAGAGGGGGCCGACATGATGTCGCTCGATAGCATCACGCTCTATTTGGTCGCCACCATGGTTGCCGCACTGCTCGGCGCCATGATGGTGTTTTTCGGCAGGCAGGAGAACAGCCCTGCACTGAAATGGTGGGGCACCGCGTATCTGCTCGGTGCCGCCTCCGTCGCGCTGTGGACCGCGGCCGGCGACAGGCTGGGCCCGCATCTTTACCTTGCGCTGAACGCGGTCGGCTTCGTCGCCTGCGGCATGGTGTGGAATGCGGCGCGCGTCTTCCACGGCCGCAAGCCGAACTGGCCGGGTCTCGTGCTCGGCGCGCTCGCCTGGGTCGCCGCCGTCACGCTGCTCGACCCCGAGGCATCCATGTTGCGGATGATCATCGGCGCCGGCATCGTCTCGGTTTACGCGGCATTGACCGCCAGCGAGCTCTGGACCGAACGGCGCAAGAGCCTGCAGCGGCGCTGGCCGGCCTTCGTGATGCCGGTGATGCATGGCTGCGTGTTGATGCTGCCGGTCCTGATCGGCAGCTTCCTGCGTCCGCACGATGCTGGCTTCTCCCAGAGCATCTGGGTCAAGGTGTTCGCGGTTGAACTCATCCTCTACGCCGTCGGCACCGTGTTCGTGATCTTCATGCTGGTGTCCGAGCGCACCGTGACCGCGCACCGCACCGCCGCGTCGACCGATCCCCTGACCGGCATGCTCAACCGGCGCGGCTTCTCGGAAGCCTGCGGCCGCGTGATCGAGCGCGAGGCCAAGGCCGGACGTCCCGTGACCGTGATGATCTTCGACATCGATCACTTCAAGTCGATCAACGATCGTTTCGGCCACCCCGCCGGCGACGAGATGCTGAAACTGTTCTCCACCGTCGTCGTCAGTAATTTGCGCATCACCGACATGTCGGGCCGCATCGGCGGCGAGGAGTTCGCCGCGCTGCTGCCGTGCTCGCTGGAGGAGGGCGTGCTGGTCGCCGAGCGCGTGCGCGAGGCGTTCGAGACGTCCGGCGTCGTGGTCGATGAAGGCCCGGTCGACACCACCGTCAGCATCGGCGTCGCCGGCGGGCCCGCCGGCACCGAGCTCGAGGTGCTGCTGGCTTCGGCCGACACCGCACTCTACCAGGCCAAGCGCGGCGGCCGTAACCGCGTCGAGGCGGCGGAGGAGCTGCCGCTGTCGCTGGAGAACTGGCGCCGACAGAGCGCCGCGCGGATCAGTGCGCCGCAGCCGCGTCCGGCCACCGCCTGAGACGCGGGGGCAGCACCCGCGGTAATCCCCTGTTTACCATTCGATCCCTACCATTGCGGTCATGGAATCGATCCGTCGACAGAACCCGCAAGCTGCCCTGATGTCGCTCGAAGCCGCTGCGGCCTCGGCACGCAGCGGCTTCGCCTGTCTGTTCTCGACCGCGGATGAATACGAGAGCGCGCTGATCACCGAGCGCCGCGCGCAGGGGCGTTACACGCAAGGCCGCCGCAGCTACTGGCCGCTCGCGCTGTTCATCGGCTGCGCCCTGATCGTGGCGGGCACCGTCCTGCTGCTGCTCTGAGAGACCTGCATTTTTGGGCCGACCAGGGCGCCGTTTCGGCGCCTTTTTCTTTTTCGCCGGCTGCGCTAGACACGCCCATCGAACAAAAAGGGTGGAAACCGATGATCACCGAGATCGCGCAAATCGACGTCAAGCCGGGCAGCGAGAAGGATTTTGAGGCCGCTGTCGCCAAGGCCAGGGACGCCTTCGGCCGCTCCAAGGGGTTTCACGGCTTCGAGCTGCACAAATCGATCGAGAAGCCGCAGCGCTACCGGCTGATGGTGAAATGGGCGACGCTGGAGAACCACACCGTCGATTTCCGCGGCTCGGAGAATTTCACCGAATGGCGCGGCCTCGTCGGCCAGTATTTTGCTTCGCCGCCCGAGGTGGAGCACACCGAGACCGTGCTCACGACCTGAGGGTTTATTTCTGGAGCATGATCTTATCGGAAAACCGCTGCACACTTTGCGCTAACGCGGCCCTTCGGGTCCGGATCATGCTCTAGGCCGCTTCTGCCAAAGGCGGCGCCTCATAGGTCTTGAAATGGTCGATCATGACCTTGGCGATGGCGACCAGCGGCAGTGCCAGCGCCAGGCCCCAGATGCCGAACACGACGCCGAGCACGATCTGAAACGCGAACAGGGTGGCCGGCGGAATGTCCAGCGCCTGCCGCTGCAGGATCGGTGTCAGCACGTAGCTCTCCATGGCGTGCACGCCCATGAAGAGCAGAAAGGCCGATAGCGCCGGGATCCAGCCCGAGGCGAGGCTCGCCAGCACCACGACGACGCCGGCGATGATGGCCCCGATGGTCGGGATGAAGGCGAGCAGGCCGGCCTGAATTCCCAGGATGAACGAGCTGGGGATGCCGATGATGGCAAGCCCGATCCAGGTCACCACGCCGACCGCGAGCATGACGATGATCTGCGCGATCAGCCAGCGCTCCAGAGTCTCACTGATGCGATCGATGATGAGGGCGACGCGGGTGCGGTGCCTGGCAGGCGCCAGGAATAGCAGACCGTCGTGATAGACGGCCGGCTGGGCGGCGAAGGCGAAGCCTAGGAACAGCACGATGAAGATGTTGCCGACACCGTGGATGGTGCCGAGCAGCAGCTTGAAAGTCTGGCTCACGATCGCCCCGCCACTGGAGGCCAGCGCGCCGGCGCCGGGCAGGGGACCGCGCGAGGGCGCTGCTGGTGCGGGCGCCGTCTCCGACGGCGCAGTGGCCGAGGCGTCGGTCGCGCCGTTGCCGAAATCGAAGAAGCTGGTGTCGATGCCGTGGTTGTCCAGGAAGGACTTCACGTTCCCGATCTGCGACTTGATGGTCTTGCTCAGCAGCGAAGCCTGTTCGGCGATGGTGGCGCCGCCGAGATAGGCGATGCCGGCGAGCATCAGGGCGAGCGCGGTGCAGACGATCGCGAGCCGCACCGGATGCGGCAGGGGCACGCGGCGGCCGAGCGCGCCCGTCAGCGCGTTGAGGCCGAGACCGAGCAGCATGCCCGTGAAGATCAGCAGCAGGGTGGCGGCGAAATACCAGGTGAAGGCGAGCAGCGCGGTGAACAGCACGACGCCGATGCCCCCGACCGCGATCGCCCAAGCGAGGTCGCCGCGGGTCCGGGAGCGTTCATCTTTGGACGACATGGTCACATCGGGTCCTTTTCAGCGCAATGCGCGCTGCACTCTCCGGGCAAACGCGCTTCGGATCAAGACCGCGTCAACACGCTGGTTTGACGTCGGCGTGCCGACGGTGCAGAGCGATGAGGAAAGAGCAATGGGGGCGGTTTGAGCTTCATCAGCAAATGGGCCGGTCTGCTCGGGCTTCTCGCCGTGCTCGTGGTCGGCGACCAGATCCGGATCAACCGGCCCGGCCACAAATTTCGTCTGACGGTCGAGGTCACGACGCCTGACGGGATCAAGGCCGGATCCGGCGTTCTGGCCGTCGTGCCCGACCGCAACTATAACCGTGGCGGCCGCACCACGATGCGCGGGGAGGCGGTGTTCGTCGATCTCGGTCAGAGCAAGAATCTGGTGGCATTGCTGGCGCACCGGCAGGACGCCAAGCTGGACTTCGACGACATCAACTATGTCGCGCTCCGTGCCTATGGCGCCGCGCGCGGCAACCGCGTCTCGTTCAACGATATCCACCGGCAGACCGGCGTTGTCCCGGTGCAGGCAGACCTCGTGCCGGTGCTCGTGAGCTTTGGCGATCCCAAGGATCCCAAGACGGCCCGCCTTGTCGCCGGCGACCATGCGGAGGCGGTTCTGGGCGAGGGCTATGCGATCCGGGGCATCACTGCCGAGGTCGAGCCCAACGGGTTCTGGCCGATCGATTTCGGTGGGGTGCTCGGAGAGCCCGTGACGCGCGGCATCGATGCGAAACTGCCCTGGCTGGCCGCCCCGGGCGATCCTGCCGCAACCGCACTGCAGGCCGCCGGGCTGCCCGCCGGGGGCGAGGCCCGGGAGGCATTTGCGCGAAAATAGCATTGCCGTCCCGCGATCCCTTCTGTTGAATTTGTTCCAGCCCAAGGGCATGTTTGGAGAATCTTCTTATCGGAGAGGCGCGGAACGACAGATGAGAAAGCCGGTCGTCGGCGTGATCGGGAATGCCCATCGCGTCGAAAATCGATTTCAGGTCCAGATGGTCGGCGAGCGCAATTTGCGCGCCGTGGCCGAGGTTTCCGGTGGCCTGCCGATGATGTTCGCGGGCGCGCCTGATATCACCGATATCGGCGCGCTGCTCGACGTGGTCGACGGCATCGTGCTCACCGGCGCCCGCGCCAACGTCCATCCGACCCGCTTCAATGTCGATCCCTGCGAGCGCCACGAGCCGTACGATATCCATCGCGACGAGGTGGCGCTGGCGCTTTCGGTCGCCTGCGTCGCCCGCGGTGTGCCGCTGTTCGGCATCTGCCGCGGCCTCCAGGAGATGAACGTCGCCTTCGGCGGCTCGCTGCATCCCGAGATCCGCGAAATTCCCGGCCGCATGAACCATCGCATGCCCAGGCTCGAGAACGGCGAGATCCACCCCGATCCGACCGTGGTGTTCGCCGACCGTCACGACGTCGAACTGACGCCGGGCGGGGCGTTCGCAAAACTGCTCGGCTGCGAGAAGATCAGGGTCAATTCGCTGCATGGCCAGGGCATCCTCGATCCCGGCAAGCGCGTGCTGGTCGAGGGCGTCGCCGAGGACGGCACCATCGAGGCGATCCGGATCGCGGAAGCCCCGACCTTCGCGCTCGGCGTGCAATGGCACGCCGAATACGATCCCCAGCGCAATCCGGTCAACCGCAAGCTGTTCGAAGCCTTTGGCGAGGCCCTGGTCGCGCGGCAACGCGCGGCGGCGTAGGGTACTCTCGTGTCCCGGACAAGCTGCAACGCGTATGCGTTGCGGCGCAGGGCCGGGACCCAGCGCCGCACCGCGCACCGCTGTGACGTGGGCCCCGGCTCTGCAGCGCACCGCTAAGGGGCGCTGCGCTGCGTCCGGGGCACGAGAGGCGGCTGAGGCGCTTTCTCCCACCGTCATTGCAAGCGTAGCGACTTGTCCGCCGAAGCCTTGGCGAAGGCGGAAGCAATCCAGAATCTTTCCGCGGTGGGATTCTGGATTGCTTCGTCGCAAGAACTCCTCGCAATAACGGAGCAAGGTGCATCGTCGGCATCTCCACGCTCTCAGCGCAACTCGCAGACACGCCTTCGCGCTCTCGCGGCGCGTTTCGCCCGAGGCTTGCTGTCGTTCGCGCTCCTTGAAGACCAAAGGGCGCAGGGAAGGCCGGGCGCCGGCGGCACCCGCAAGTCCGTGCGCGACGAAGATGCACACGGGGTGGACCACAGGTGATGCCGGTCGCCCGGCCTTCCCTGCGCGGCTGGTTTTAACGGTGTCCTTCGTGCTCTCCCCGGGGAGCGATGCACTATTGCCCCCGTCGCCTTGCGGATGATCGATGCGCGTGCCCGGTCGGGCCGCCGCATCACCGCAAGCCTTGACGCACAGACCCCGGGCGTCAGGACCACACGACTTCTCCGTCCGCGGACGATCCCGCCGAAATACCCGGAAGGCTTGCGTGTGCTCGCCCCCAGGCATCGACGAAACCGCTGTGACCGCGCCGTGTCGTATCGCGTCGCCTGAGGACTCACGGTTGCCCGCCCTGTCATCATGCCGAGCCGCGCCGGCGCTACCGCGTCCACCGCCACCCGGCCCGCATCTCGTGACGATCGCGAAGCGCCCCTTTGGCAGGGGCCGGGATGGGCGAGGGTATGCCACAAATCCGAAATTCGGGAAAGTGGAATATTTTTACGCCAAGGGCTTGACCGGGTGTTTTGCCCGACGCCTCGCGGGAGTGACCCTGGTAGGGACTTATTGCGCTATCCCAATGCCGGTAGCCGCTTTATCGGGAAGACTTGTTTGGTGGATTTGGCAGATACAACTAAAGTTCTGCCCCAAGACGGAGGATGACCTTCATGAGCAGACCTGTGAAGACGGAAAGCGAACTGATCGCCATGGCGAAGGCCGAGTTGAAGGTCCACGCCGATTGTCCCGATGGAATGACAATCTCGATCCTCCGAGATGGTACTTCCTGGGAGTTTCGAGCCAGCGCGGACCAGGCCACCTCGGACCGGCCCGGCTACCCTGAATGCGTTGCCATGCTGGTCCAGATCGGCGATCACCTCTGCAAGCAGTACGACGTGGAAGGGTAGGCGCGCCCGCGCTTCGACCATGCCCCGCAGGTCAACCCGTTAAGCACTGCGACGATGTTTTAGACCCCGCTGCGGCAAACTGTCCAATTTTCCTGTTGACCCGGAATTGGGCGACGGTAATGGTGGCCTCGCTTCACGCGGCGGGCGAGACCTGAACATGTCTTGTCTTGCCCAAAACAAGAACGGGCGGAAGCATCAGGAGGGGAACTAGCTCCCGCGCAGAAATGGAAGGCTGCTGCTGCAGCGCCATGGTCCTGCTCGCCTGGGGGGTAGCACTCAGCGAGCGGGGAAAAGGCATCGATGCGCCCATTGTTGGCGGTAAGTACGGCTATCGACTGGCTGAATGAAAAGGTCGGCAACGTCTGCAACGTTTTGGTGCTCGCGGCCTGCGTGGTCAGCGCTGCAAATGCGATGATCCGTTATGCCTTCAGTTACAGCTCCAACAGCTGGCTCGAGACGCAGTGGTATATGTTCGCCGTCGTCGTGATGTTCGGCTCGTCCTATACTTTCAAGCGTAACGAGCATGTGCGCGTCGAAATCATGTACCTCATGCTTTCCGAACGCGGCCAGCTGTGGCTCGACCTGATCGGGACATTGGTATTCCTCGTCCCGGCGTGCCTGCTCCTCAGCTACCTCTCATGGGCTATGTTCCACAACTCGTTCATCATCGGCGAAATGTCCAACAATGCCGGCGGCCTCCTCCGGTGGCCGATCAAATTTGTCCTGCCTGCGGGATTCTTCATGCTGGCTTTGCAAGGCGTCTCGGAGGCCATCAAACGCATTGCGGCCTTGCGTGGTGAAGTCACGATCGATGCGAAATACGAGCGGCCGACCCAATGATCACGATTGAAATGATGCCGCCGATGATGTTCGGCGGGCTGGTCCTGGCCATGCTGATCGGATTTCCGGTCGCCTTCACGCTGGCCGCTCTCGGGCTTTCGTTCGGATTTCTCGCGATTCACGAGGGATTTTTCGGGTTCAGCTTCCTCCAGGCCATCCCGGAGCGCATCTACGGCAGCGTTCTGGCCAACGAGCTGCTGCTGGCAATTCCTTTCTTCACGTTCATGGGCTCGATCCTCGAACGATGCGGCCTCGCCGAGGATATGCTGGATTCAATGGGGCAATTGTTCGGTCCCATTCGCGGCGGCCTCGGCTATTCCGTGATCATCGTCGGCTTCATCCTCGGCGCCATCACGGGCACCGTGGCGGCGCAGGTCATCGCGATGGCGCTGATCTCGATGCCGGTGATGATCCGGTACGGCTACAACATGCGCTACATCACCGGCGTGCTCGCAGCCTCCGGCACCATTACCCAGCTGGTGCCTCCGTCGCTGGTTCTGATCGTGCTCGCGGACCAGCTCGGGAAGTCGGTCGGCGATATGTATCTGGGCGCCTGGGGCCCCTCGATCCTCCAGATCGCACTGTTCGCCGGCTACACGTTTGCGCTGAGCGTGATCAAGCCGGGCCACGTTCCGGCCGTGCCCAAGGAAGCAAGGACGCTCACTGGCTGGGCGCTCTGGCGCAAATGCCTTTTGGGCATCATTCCGTCCGCTGTTCTGATCTTCGTGGTGCTCGGCACGATGATGCTGGGGCTCGCCACCCCGACCGAAGCAGGCGCGATGGGCGCCGTCGGCGCGATCGTCCTTGCCGTCATCCATCACAAGGATTTCAGCCTGGCTGGCCGCAAGATATTGCTCGTCGGCGTTGCGGCGGCGGGTGTCGGCACCATCATCGGGATCTACTTCACGCCGAATCTGCCGTTCAAGATCGCCTTCGCGATTGCCTATCTCGCCGTCGCCTGGGTCTGCATCGAGGCGGTCAGGATTCCGGACCTGCGCACCCTGGTCAAGCAGGGCTACGAGACCACGATGCGCATCACCTGCATGGTGACGTTCATCCTGATCGGATCGACCTGCTTCTCGATCGTCTTTCTCGGTTGCAACGGTGGTGTCTGGCTGGAGCACATGCTGACATCGCTGCCGGGCGGGGTCTGGGGATTCCTGATCTTCATGAACCTGTTCATCTTCTTCATCGCCTTCTTCCTCGACTTCTTCGAGATCGCCTTCATCATCATCCCGATGATCGCGCCGATCGCGCAGAAGCTGCTCACTCCCGTCGTCGGGGCGGATGCTGCCTTGATCTGGTTCGGTGTCATGCTCTGCGTCAACATGCAGACCTCCTTCCTGCATCCGCCGTTCGGCTTCGCCTTGTTCTACCTGCGGGGTGTTGCGCCGAAGGAGGTCAAGAGCTCGGACATCTATTGGGGCGCTATGCCCTGGATCGGCCTGCAGGCGATCATGGTTGCGGTCGTCATCGCATTCCCGATCACGGTCACGGGGCTGCTGGATGCTCCGAGGAAGGTGGATCTGGACAAGATCAAGATCGAAATTCCCGACATCGAGCTGCCGCCGCCGCTTGATTTCGGCCCGCCGAAGAATTGAGGAAGTATCTCGGCCCGGGGATTGATCCAAAGATATTGGAGGGCTGCCGGTGACCTGCGAACGCTGCCCTTGCACGGGGAGCGGCGGATCTCGATTGCGACGTCGCAACTGATCAGCAGGCTGGCGGAGTAGACGGTCGCCTCGCGCTGTGGCTAAGTCCGGGCCCAGAGCAGCGAAAGGGGCGCCCGATGCCGTATTTCCCGTCTGGACACGACCGAGACTTCCGCGTCTGCAAGGTGCTTGCCGACCTGTTTTGCGCAATCTTGCTCGGGACCTTTTCCATCGTCTTCTTCGGCTGGGTCGGCGGCATTGTCGCGTTCGTTGTCCTCGAAGTGTGCCTGATCGGGCTCGATTGGCTGATCCCGAGCACGGACGACGCGGCTGGCGTTGTTCGCTAAGCGCAGCGCCACCGTCACGGTCCTTCTCCTGCTCGCATCCTCCGCATTCGCCCAGAGCGGGCCGTAGGGCGGATTAGCCGAAGGCGTAATCCGCCATCTTGTCTTGATTGGGCAGCTTCAATGCCAAACTATCGCCGTGCATTTGTTCCGGGTGGTTGCTGGTTCTTCACGGTCAATCTTCTCGACCGCAAGCAGAGGCTGCTCGTCGAGCACATCGCAGCGCTGCGCGCGGCTGTTGCAGCGACGCGTCGGGACTATGCTTTCGCGATCGATGCGTTTGTCGTTCTTCCGGACCACCTTCATGCAGTCTGGACGCTTCCGGACGGCGATGCCGATTTTTCCATGCGGTGGAGATTGATCAAGACGCGCTTCGCGAAGACCTTGCCGAAGACGGAGCCTTTGACCGCGGTACAGATCGCAGGACGGGAGCGTGGCATATGGCAGAACCGATTCTGGGAGCACCTCATCCGCGACGAAACCGACTACGCACGCCATGTCGAGTATTGTTACATCAATCCCGTGAAGCATGGTTATGTGACCCGCGTGTTGGCCTGGCCGCATTCGTCGTTCCACCGAGATGTCGAGGCGGGCCTGTTTCCTGAGGATTGGGCAGGAGAGAGCAGCACGGACGGTGACTTTGGCGAACGTGCATGAGCGTCACCAGCAGTCGGCGGATTACGCCTTCGGCTAATCCGCCCTACGTAAACCAATCAGTAGGAATTGCTCCGCCCTGATTTTTGCGGCTCTGATTTGTTCTTTGAGAACGAAGTGGAGTCGGATGCGGAACGAAAGCGGACGGCTCGAAGGCGTCTCACATCGTCCGCTCCATCCGTCGCGCGCGATAGGCCTGCGGTGACATCAAAGTGAGCTTGCGGAATGCCTTGCGAAAGCTGCTCTCGTCCTCATAGCCGGTCGTGCGCGCGATCGCCTTGATCGGCTGTGTCGTCGTCTCCAGCAACGTGCGCGCGTGCTCGACGCGGCGGCGCATGATGAAGGCCTGCGGCGGCTCGTGCGTGAGCTCCTGAAACTTCCGGTTCAGCGTCCGCTCGCTGAGGCCGAGCGCGCCGGCAAGCCGTTTGACCGTCATGGGAGCCTTGCCGGTGCGGCGAACCAGGAGGTCGGCCCTGGTCAGCAGCGGGTCCTGCGAGAGCAGATAGCCGACGGGCATGAAGATCGACTGGGTGCGCTGCGCGGTATCGATGACGACGTAGTCCGCGCATAGTTTTGCGGTCTCCTTGCCCTCGACCAGCTCGATCAGCCTGAGCAGCAGGTCGACCCACGACATCGGGCCAGCTGCGCAGACGATGCGGTCCGCAACTGTGATGACGGCGTCGGCGGCGAGGTCGATGGTGGGATGACGCTGCCGCAGTTCGCCCTGCAGCCACCAGGTGATGGTGGCGCGGCGGTTGTCGAGCAGGCCGGCGCCGGCCAGCAGGAACACGCCGCTGCAGAACGCGCCGATCAGCCGGCCGTTCGCGTGTTGCTGCCGGAGCCAGGCGCCGGCCCGGGCATATTGCGGTTGCAGGCGCTCGGCCGTGACGTGATCGACGAGGTTACCGGGGACGAGGATCGCGTCGAAGCGAGCGCGTTGCCCGATCCCGCCATCGACCACGACCATCCGGCCGCCGCCGGCGCGCACGGGTTTGCCGTCGAGCGAAAGCGTCTGCCAGCTGAAGCGGGATTTTGCGCCGCTCTGCTGCATGACGTGATTGGCGAGCGACAGGATGTCGGCGACGCCGGCGATCGCCGAATGCATGCAGCCTTCCAGTGCCAGAATTGCGAGCTTCATGAGACCCCCCGGGGTTGATGCCGCGATCCTATCCGATCGGGTCCGCGGGCGCGTGGCGGAAATTGCCTGATCTCTGTCTTATCCGCCACTGCCTTGCGGAGAGCGCCCGGTCCAATCTGCCGCCGTCGTCACCCGACATGATTGGAGAGAGACATGCCTTACGTCACCATTTCCACCGTCCGCGGCATTCTGGATGCCGCGCAGAAGAAGACGCTGCTCGAACGCGTCACCGACCTCCTGGTCGAGGTCGAAGGGCAGGGCAGCCCGGATTTCCGCCGCAACGTCTGGGTCAGGATCGAGGAGCAGGAGCCCTCGCACTGGTCGCTCGGCGGCATGCAGCCGACAGCTGAGATCATCGCGAGCACGTTCGGCCCGATCGGGACGGACGGGGTGCGGATCGCCCGGCGCTAGCAGCACGGAATGCGTGGGCGGATCAGCTCAAGGCATGGTCCGCCCGCCACCGCCCCGTGCTCAACCGATCTACGGGGCGGTTTCCATTGCATCGCACAATCAGGACAAGGGCCTGCACCAGCACACGGCTGCATTGAGGTTCGAGAGGCGAACACCATATGCTCTGCAAGGGAGCCCTGCCGTGCAGACCATGAAGGCGGCCCTCGTTGCGGCGATTGGCGTCGTGGCTTTGATCTGCTGCCTCCTTCCCAGTTCAGCGGAGGAGAACGGCCGTCTTGCACTGATTGTGTCGATCGACGGAGCCATTGGCCCTGCGTCGGCCAGTTACGTGAAGGAGGCCTTGGCCAAGGCAAGCGAACGGCGCGCCGAGGTCGTGCTTCTGAGAATCAACACGCCCGGCGGCCTCAATACCAGCATGCGCGAGATCATTGCGGATGTGCTGGCCTCGCCCGTGCCCGTCGTCGGTTACGTCGCTCCCTCCGGCGCCCACGCGGCGAGCGCGGGGACCTATATCCTTTATGCGACCCACATCGCGGCGATGGCGCCGGGCACCAATATCGGTGCGGCAACGCCGGTGCAGATTGGCGGACCGCTGCCGGGGCTGCCGGGCGGCACACCGGACAAGGGCGGCAAGGACAAGAAGGACGGCGACCAGCAGAGCGAGAAGGATCAGCCCAGAGATCAGCCCAAGGATGCGATGACGGCAAAGGTGACCAATGACGCGGTTGCTTTCATCCGCAGCCTTGCGGAGCTGCGTGGCCGCAATGTGGACTGGGCGGAGAAAGCGGTCCGTGAGGCCGCCACTCTCTCTGCCAACGGCGCGCTGCAGGCCCACGCCATCGAGCTGGTCGCGCGCGATCAGGCTGAATTGCTGAGGCAGCTCGATGGCCGTGTGGTGGAGGTTGCAGGCGGCAAGACGCAACGCCTCGCGACCAAGGATGCGGTCGTCGAAGCCATCGACCCCGGATGGATATCCCGCTTCCTGGCGGTCATCACCGATCCGAATGTGGCGTTCATTCTCCTGATGGTCGGCATCTACGGCCTGATCTTCGAGTTCATGTCTCCCGGAGCCGTCGCTCCCGGCGTGGTCGGCGCGATCTGCCTGCTGATCGGTCTCTATGCGCTCAATTTGCTGCCGATCAACTATGCCGGCCTTGCCCTGATGCTGGTCGGCATCGTGCTTCTCACCGTCGAAGCCTTCAATCCGACGGTGGTGATCGGTCTCGGGGGCATCATCGCTTTCGTGCTGGGAGCGCTGATGCTCTTCAGGGTCGAGGCGCCCGGCTACCACCTGTCGTGGTGGGTGATCGGCATCACGGCCGCCGTGTTCGCCGGCTTTGCTCTGGTCGTGCTTGGTTCGCTTCGGCGTGCCGCCCGGGCTCCGGAACGGGTCGGCGCGCAGGCGATGCGAGGCTTGCCCGCCGAGGTTCTCGACTGGAGTGGGAGCGAAGGTCACGTCTTCGCCCATGGCGAGCGCTGGCAGGCGCGTGGCGCCGAAACGTTCAAGCCCGGAGAGACGGTCGAAGTCGCGAACGTCGTCGACCTGACGCTGCTGATACGGCGCGCACCGGCCAGGACCGGTGAGGGAGGTACATCATGATGCTGGAATATCTGACCTATGCGGCGCTTCTGCTGCTCGTCATCATGTTTCTATCCCAGGCCATTCGGATCCTGCGCGAATACGAGCGTGGCGTCATCTTCACGCTCGGCCGTTTTACCGGCGTGAAGGGCCCGGGCCTCATCATCCTCATTCCGGTCGTGCAGCAACTCGTCAAGGTCGACCTCCGCGTGATGGTGCAGGTCGTGCCGCCGCAGGACGTGATTTCGCGGGATAACGTGTCCGTCAAGGTCAACGCCGTTCTGTACTTCCGCATCGTCGACCCCGAACGTGCCATCATCAAGGTCGGTGATTACATGGCCGCCACCAGCCAGCTCGCGCAGACCACGTTGCGCTCGGTGCTCGGCAAGCACGAGCTCGACGAGATGCTGGCCGAGCGCGACAGGTTGAACGCCGACATCCAGGAGATCCTCGACAAGCAGACCGACGTCTGGGGCATCAAGGTGACCGGCATAGAGATCAAGGACGTCGATATCAACGAAACCATGGTGCGCGCGATTGCCAAACAGGCCGAGGCGGAACGGTTGCGGCGTGCCAAGGTGATCAATGCGATGGGCGAGCAGCAGGCTGCCGAAAAGCTCGTCGAGGCCGGCCGGATTCTCGCGCAGGAGCCTCAGGCGATGCAGCTGCGTTACTTCGCGGCCCTGCACGATATCGCGGGCGAACGGTCGTCGACCGTGGTCTTTCCGCTGCCGACGGGCCTGCTCGACCATTTCATGCCGCGGCGGGACAATCCTTAGCGACAAGCAACAGGCTGACCCATCTTCGGCCCCATTGGGCGTATCGAATGTCGATCCCAACTTGAACGGGAGGAGAATTCGATGACGAAGCATGCCGCCAGACCCGCAATCCACCGCCGAAATCGGCCGTGGATCCTCGCCGCTCCGCTGATCGCCCTCGCACTTTGGTCGTGCGGGATCGCCGCGGCGCAGGCCGCCGAATCGGGCAAGGACGCGATGGCTGCCGGCCTGCCGCGCATTCTCGTGCTTGCGACCGGCGGCACCATCGCAGGCCAGGCCGACGCGCGTGCGACCGGCGCCTACAAATCCGGCCAGATCACGGGCGAGCAGCTGATGCAATCGGTGCCGGGCCTGGACAAGCTCGCAAAGCTGAACGCCGAGCAGATCTCGTCGATCGGGTCCCAAAACATGAACGACAAGGTCTTGGTTTGCGCTGGCCCGTCGCATCCAGGAGGCCTTCGACAAGAACGAGGCCGATGCGGTCGTCATCACCCATGGCACCGATACGCTCGAGGAGACCGCGTTCTTCCTCGACAACGTGGTGCGCGGCGACAAGCCGGTGGTGATCGTCGGCTCGATGCGGCCGGCGACGGCCGTCAGCGCGGACGGCCCCGGCAATCTCTACGAGGCCGTGCAGGTGGCGGCCGACCCGCGCTCGCGCGGGCGCGGCGTGCTGGCGGTGCTGAACGACAAGATTCAGGGCGCACGCTCGGTCACCAAGACCAACACTACCAGCATCGAGACGTTCAGCTCGGCCAATGACGGGCCGGTCGGCTATGTCGACAGCGCCGGCGGCATTCGCTTCATGGCGCAGGCTCAAGGTCTCAAGCGCGCGACCTATCAGCTTCCAGCCGGCGAGCAATTGCCGCGCGTCGCGATCGTGTACTCGCACGCCAACATGGACGCCGTTCCGATCGAGGACGCCATCTCGCACGGCGCCAAGGGCATCGTGCTTGCCGGCGTCGGCGACGGCAACACCTCGAAGCCGGCGCTCGATGCGCTCGAAGCTGCGGCGAAGAAGGGCGTCATCGTGGTTCGCTCGACGCGGGTTCGGTCGGGCTTCGTGACGCGGAACGTCGAGGTCGATGACGACAAGAACGGGTTCGTCGTGTCCGAAGACCTCAATCCGCAGAAGGCGCGGGTGCTCACGCAATTGCTGATCGCGGGTGGCGTGACCGCGCCGGCAGAGCTGCAGAAGGCCTTTACGGCGACGTGGTAGCGGGCAGGTCGTACACCCTACGATCAAACGAAAAGGCGCTCCTTGCGGAGCGCCTTTTGCTTGTCGGATACCTTCCGGGCCGTTTAGCCCGAATAGTACATCTCGAACTCGACCGGATGCGGGGTCATTTCGAAGCGGGCGACTTCGGTCATCTTCAGCTCGATATAGGCGTCGATGAAGTCGTCGTCGAACACGCCGCCGGCCTTGAGGAAGCCGCGGTCCTTGTCGAGGTTCTCGAGCGCCTCGCGCAAGCTACCGCAGACGGTCGGGATCTGCTTCAGCTCTTCCTTCGGCAGGTCGTAGAGGTCCTTGTCCATCGCCGGACCCGGATCGATCTTGTTCTTGATGCCGTCGAGGCCGGCCATCAGCATCGCGGCGAAGCCGAGATACGGGTTGGCCATCGGATCGGGGAAGCGCACCTCGACGCGCTTGGCCTTCGGCGAAGCGGTGTAGGGGATGCGGCAGGAGGCCGAGCGGTTGCGCGCGGAGTAGGCGAGCAGCACGGGGGCCTCATAGCCCGGGACCAGGCGCTTGTAGGAGTTGGTCGACGGGTTGGTGAAGGCGTTGATCGCCTTGGCGTGCTTGATGATGCCGCCGATGTAGTGCAGGCAGGTCTCCGAGAGGTCGGCGTATTTGTTGCCGGCGAACACCGGCTTGCCGTCCTTCCAGATCGACTGGTGCACGTGCATGCCCGAGCCGTTGTCGCCGAAGATCGGCTTCGGCATGAAGGTGGCGGTCTTGCCGTAGATGTGCGCGACCTGGTGGATGCAGTACTTGTAGATCTGCATGTGGTCGGCCATCAGCGTCAGCGTGTCGAACTTCATGCCGAGTTCGTGCTGGGCGGAAGCGACTTCGTGGTGATGCTTCTCGACCTTGACGCCCATCTTGGCCATGGCGCCCAGCATCTCCGAGCGCATGTCCTGCACCGAGTCCTGCGGCGGGACGGGGAAGTAACCGCCCTTGGTGCGGATGCGGTGGCCGAGATTGCCGCCTTCATATTCGGTGTCGGAGTTGGTCGGCAGCTCCGAGGAGTCGAGGCGGAAACCGGTCTTGTAGGGCTCGGCCGAATAGCGCACGTCGTCGAACACGAAGAACTCGGCCTCGGGGCCGACGAACACGCTGTCGCCCACGCCCATCGACTTCACCATGGCCTCGGCCTTCTTGGCGATGCCGCGGGGGTCGCGGTTGTAGGGCTCGCCGGTGGTCGGCTCGAGCACGTCGCAGGTGATGACCATGGTGGTCTCGGCGAAGAACGGGTCGATCGTCGCGGTGACCGGATCGGGCATCAGGCACATGTCGGACTCGTTGATCGCCTTCCAGCCGGCGATCGAGGAGCCGTCGAACATCGTTCCTTCGGCGAAGATGTCATCGTCGATCATGCTGACGTCGAACGTCACATGCTGCCACTTGCCGCGCGGATCGGTGAAGCGCAGGTCGACGTACTTGACGTCGTTGTCCTTGATCGATTTCAGGACGTCTTTGGCGGTCTTCATGCATACCCCTTTTGGCTCTGCGGGTCGGTTTCCAGATGAGCAAAATTATTCTCGCTCGGGCGAGTTTTGCGCGACCGCACAAACGAAATCAGGCCGCCGAAGCAGCCTTCTTTCTAGTCGGAGTGTCGCAAAATTCGGGATAGCACCCGGCTCAGATAGCGTCCAGCCCGGATTCGCCGGTTCGGATGCGGATCGCCTCTTCGATGTTGGAGACGAAGATCTTACCATCGCCAATGCGTCCGGTTTGCGCGGCGCGGCGGATCGCGTCGATGGCGCGCTCGACCAGATCGTCGCCGATCACGATCTCGATCTTCACCTTGGGCAGGAAGTCGACGATGTATTCTGCGCCGCGGTAGAGCTCGGCGTGCCCCTTCTGCCGGCCAAAACCCTTGGCTTCGGTGACGGTGATGCCCTGAAGGCCGACTTCCTGAAGCGCTTCCTTCACCTCGTCGAGCTTGAATGGCTTGATGATGGCTTCGATTTTCTTCACTGCGCGCCTCCGGCCTTTCGATCAAATAGCAACGTCTTCGTCAGGATGCGCTTTTCTTAACGCACGATCTTGTCTTCGCTATGCCTGAAACCCTGACCAGTCCGGCAACAACGGCCGGCCACACCCTGATAGATGCCAGTGAGCACGACGAACCGAAGCGGCTTCCTCGAAAGCAGGGTCTATGCCAAGTTGCACATGTCCTGATTGTTGGAGCGTTATCAGCCTTTTAACGAGCATCTCTGAGTAGTGGTGCCGACCTGCACAAAATACCGAAGACTACGAAATAGGCAAACGGTTCAATAAGTGTGCAGATCGATGTTCCCCAGGGTGGGGCGGCGCGGCATGTGCCTGTTGAAAAGGCGTTTGGACCAGGGAAGTGGCATGGAAGTTCTGACCACCGCTGAAATGCAGCGCGCCGACCAGCTCACCATCGCAGCCGGCACGCCCGGTTTCAAGCTGATGCTGAGCGCGGGCCAGGCCGTCGCCGAGGCCGCCCAGGCGCTGGTGGAGGAGGGGCCGATCCTGATCGTGGCCGGCCCCGGCAACAATGGCGGTGACGGTTTTGTCGCAGCCGCCGAGCTCGCCGCGCAGGGGCGGGAGGTCTCGGTCATCCTGATGTGCGAGCGCGACCAGCTCCAGGGCGACGCGGCCTCCGCGGCGCGCGGCTGGAAGCATCCGGTGCTGCCGTTCAATCCACAGGCGATCGGACGCCCGGCGCTGATCATCGATGCGCTGTTCGGCGCAGGCCTCAGCCGTCCCGTCGACGGCGAGGCGCGCGCGATGATCGAGGCGATCAACGCCAACTGCGCCCCGGTGCTCGCGGTCGACCTGCCGAGCGGTATCAACGGCACCAGTGCGGCGGTGATGGGCGCGGCGGTGAACGCCACCGAAACCGTCACCTTTTTCCGCAAGAAGCCGGCGCATCTCTTGCTGCCCGGCCGGATGCATTGCGGCCGGGTGCGCGTCGCCGACATCGGCATCGACGCGCAGGTGCTGGACGAGATCGCGCCGCAGACGTTCGAGGACGATCCGGATGTCTGGGGCGCCGCCTTTCCGGTGCCGCGCATCGATGGCCACAAATACGCGCGGGGGCATGTGCTGGCAGTCTCCGGCGATGCGGCGGCGACCGGCGCTGCGCGGCTCGCCGCGCGCGGCGCGCTGCGGGCAGGGGCGGGCCTTGTGACATTGGCGAGCCCGCGCGATGCGCTCGCGATCAACGCGGCTGCGCTCACGGCCGTCATGGTTCGCCCCGTCGATACCGTCGTCGAGTTCGGCGAGCTGCTCGGCGACAAGCGCTACAACACCTGCATCATCGGCCCCGGCGCGGGCATCGGTGAGCGCACCTGCGATCTCGTTCACACCGCGCTGAGCGCGCAGCGTCGTCTGGTGCTCGATGCCGATGCCCTGACGAGCTTTGCCGCAACCCCCGAGCGCCTGTTCGAATCGATCAAGTCATCGCAAGACAACGCGGTGGTGCTGACCCCGCACGAGGGCGAGTTTCCGCGCCTGTTCTCGGACCTCAGCAACAAGCACCCGGGCCGCTCCAAGCTGGAGCGCGTGCGCGACGCTGCCGAGCGCTCCGGCGCGGTGGTGCTCCTGAAGGGCCCGGACACCACCATTGCCGCCCCCGACGGCCGCGCCACCATCGCTGCCAACGCGCCGCCCTGGCTCGCCACCGCCGGCGCCGGCGACGTGCTCGCCGGCATCATCGCCGGTCTGCTGGCGCAAGGCGTGCCGGCCTTCGAAGCCGCCAGCATCGGCGTCTGGATGCATGGCGAGGCGGGACGAGAAGCCGGGCCGGGCCTGATCGCGGAGGATCTCACCGAGACGCTGCCGGCTGTGCACCGGCGGATCTATGATGCGCTGGGGGTGGAGTACTAGTGCTCAGACAGCTCGCGCTCGCCGACATGGGCGCGGCAGCGCAAGTCCATCGGATCGCATTCGACCAGGCGATGCCGTCGCTCCTCGGGCTACGCACGCCGGATGAGGACCGCTGGTTCTACCGCGAGCGCGTCTTTCCGACGTGCCGCGTGTGGGGACGGTTCGAGGGTGATGTGCTGAGCGGGATCATCGCGTTCCGTGACGGTTGGATCGAGCAGCTCTACGTACTTCCGGCCGCTCAAGGCCGCGGCGTTGGCACCGAGCTCCTCGACGTCGCCAAACGGGCCTGTGACCGGTTGGAGCTCTGGACCTTCCAGCGCAACACGCGGGCGCACCGCTTCTACGAGGCGCGTGGCTTCGTGCAGGTCGAGCAGACCGCCGGGGCGCGGAACGAGGAGAGAGAACCGGACACCCGCTACGTTTGGAGGCGCAGAACACTTGATTTGTGTTCGCTTGTAGTCTAAAAACTACAGGTGGTCGAGCTCAAGCAGACTGAAACATTTCGGAAGTGGCGATCGCGACTCAAGGATGAGCGTGCCAAAGCACGGATTGCGTCGCGATTGGACCGGTTGGCACTAGGCCACGCAGGCGATGTCGAGCCGGTGGGCGATGGAATAAGCGAACTGCGTATCCATTACGGCCCCGGCTATCGCATCTATTTCCAGAAGCGCGGCAGCCTGATCATCGTTTTGCTGTGCGGCGGCGACAAGAGCACGCAGGCGAAAGACATCAAGGCGGCTAAACGCCTTGCCGAGACGTGGAGCGAATGAGATGGCCGAGAAGCTGACGACTTATGACCCGGCCGAGGACCTCCAGTCCGACGAGGCCATTGCCGTCTTTATGGAAGAGGCGTTCAAGACGGAGGATGCAGCCTATATTGCACATGCCCTTGGGGTCGTCGCCCGCGCCAAGGGGATGACGCAGATTGCCAGGGATACCGGCCTGTCTCGCGAGCAGCTCTATCGCTCGTTCAGCACCAACGGCAATCCGACGCTCAAGACGACGATCGCGGTGATGAAGGCGCTTGGAATCGAACTCACGGCCAAGCCGCACGCCTAATCGCGGCCTCACTCCACCCCATACCATCGCACCAGCCGCGGCGCGGCCCAGTCGGTTGCGACGGATTCGATCAGCCATTGTCCGGGGGAGGTCGCCGCGAAGGCGATGCGCTGGGTCTGGCCGGGCTCGATGGCGAGCGTGTCGAGCCAGTACGGCTTCCAGCCGTCGTCGAGCTTGTCGAGCAGGCGGAAGTGGTGGCCGTGGAGGTGGAAGACGGTCGTCACCGGGCCTGTGTTCTTGAGGGCCAGCACGACGGTGCGGCCCGCCTTGGCGCGGAGGGCCGGGGCGGAGGATCTGGAGAAGTCGGCACACCGTGCCCATCCAGCGTCGGCTGCGCCGAGCGCGACATCGAACCGCAGGGCGCCTCGGAGATCCAGCTTGTCGGGCAGGTCGTTGGAAGGGAGCGGCTGCGGCGGCAACAGCGGCGCGCGGCGCTCCAGTCTGCCGGAGACCGCAAGCGAGCCGATCCGGTGCGCCTCCTTGCCGTCATGGAGCAGAATCGGGGCCGAGCTGGCCGCATCCACAATGGCATCGGCACGCCCGCCCGGGGCCAGGACCAGAGCACCGTTGCGCGCCGGGAACGGTTCGGCGGGTTGTCCGTCCAGGGCCATTACCCGGACGTCGTGGTTTTCCAATTTGATCGCCAGAACAGTGCGTTGGGAGCCGTTGATGAAGCGCAGCCGCAAACGCTCGCCAGCTGCAGCTGAGAGTTCAAATGAAGTCTGTCCGTTAAGCGTATAGAGCGGCGTCGCGTCCTTTGGGGCCCGTCCCGGGGGGAGTGCGGTGCCGTCCGGCCGCAACCGCCACTCCTCGATCAGCAGGACCTCGTCGCGATCGACCGCGCCAGCGTTTGCCTCCTGCGCGATGACCGGAAGCGGGCGCGCAGGCCGCGTCAGGACGTCCTCGAAGAGGCGGAAGTCCGCCAGCAGGGTTCCCGCGCTTGGTACTGAAATAATTGAGGTTTCGGTCGCGCCCGGCGGAGCGGGCGCGCGCCCGCGCAGCGGGTCGGCCGCGGCCGGGCCATTGAGGCCGTACCAGGCTGGGGCAAGTGGGACAGGCAGGTCGTTGCGAAACACCACCTCGCAGCGGTCGCCGCGCTTGAGACGGACGCTCCCGAGGTGGCTTACGGCGGCCAGCTCCCAGATTGGTGTAGCTGGCTGAGCCGGCCTCAGAGCCAAGGTTTGCGGCCTTGCCTGAAGGGAAAGCTGGGCGGTCAGGGCCGGGGCGGCACTGCTGGCGACCAACCCGGCCGCCGAGGCGCCAAGCCCGGTGCCAAGCCCGGCGGCAAGGCCGGCCAAAAGCTCACGTCGGGTCGGGTCGAAGAACCGCGTTTTCATGGGCCGATCCGGACCACGCTACGCTGGATAAGTCCAGCCGTCGTGCCTACGTAAAGCCTGCCTCCATCGGGCCATTTTTTTGCTGCGAACAGTCAGGCACATGTTATAAGCCCGGCCGCCCGCGGCATCGCGGCCGGTCTTGATGCAAATTTACGCGGGCGTGGCGGAACTGGTAGACGCGCTGGATTTAGGTTCCAGTGACGAAAGTTGTGGGGGTTCGAGTCCCTCCGCCCGCACCAAGCGCTTATCGCGTTTGCACGGATTACGAGACCTGCTTTCGCGCGGATGTTTGTCCGCCGGGAGCCGGTTCGATGAAGCACCGGCGTTGAGGCGTTTGCCCCGCGCCGGATCGATTAATGACAGCGTCCCGACGCATGCGCGCCGGGACCGAACGGGAAGAAGATTGGACGCCATGCAGGTCACAGAAACCCTCTCGGAAGGTTTGAAGCACGAGTTCAAGATCAGCGTTCCCGCGTCTGATCTCGACGCCAAGGCCGGCGCCAAGCTCGTCGACCTCAAGGACAAGGTCCGCATCAACGGCTTCCGCCCCGGCAAGGTGCCGGTCACTCACCTGAAGAAGGTCTACGGCCGCTCGGTGATGGCCGAGACCATCGACCAGACCATCCGCGACACCAACACGCAGCTGTTCTCCGAGCGCGGCTTCCGCCTTGCGACCGAGCCGAAGATCACCATGCCGAGCGAGCAGGCCGAGGTCGAGGAGCTGCTGAGCGGCAAGACCGATCTGACCTACACGGTCGCGATCGAGGTGGTGCCGGCGATCGCGCTCGCCGACTTCAAGACCTTCCAGGTCGAGAAGCCCGTGGCCGACGTCACCGACGCCGACGTCGACGAGGCGATCAAGCGCATCGCTGATACCAACCGCGGCTATGCCGCGAAGGCCGAGGGCGCCAAGGCCGAGTCGGGTGACCGCGTCACCATCAACTTCAAGGGCTCCATCAACGGCGAAGTCTTCGAGGGCGGCACCGGCGAAGGCATCCAGGTCGTGATCGGCTCCAACACCTTCATTCCCGGCTTCGAGGAGCAGCTGACCGGCATCGGCGCGGGCGAGACCCGCACGCTGAAGGTGTCGTTCCCGAAGAACTACATGAACGACAAGCTCGCCGGCCAGCCCGCCGAGTTCGAGACCACCGCGACCTCGATCGAGGCGCCGCAGGACATCGCGATCGACGACGAGTTCGCCAAGACGCTTGGCCTCGAATCGCTGGACAAGCTCAAGGAAGCCGCGCGCGAGCGTCTGAACGTCGAGTTCGCCGGCGCGACGCGCCAGCGCGTCAAGCGCGCGCTGCTCGACCGCCTCGATGAAGCCCATCGCTTCGAGGCGCCGCCCTCGCTGGTCGACGAGGAGTTCAATCTCATGTGGAACTCGGTCAAGGCCGAGATGGACTCCGCGGGCAAGACCTTTGCCGACGAGGACACCACTGAGGACGCCGCCAAGGAAGAGTACCGCAAGATCGCCGACCGCCGCGTGCGGCTCGGTCTCGTGCTCTCCGAGATCGGCGAGAAGAACAAGATCACCGTGACCGACGACGAGGTCGGCCGCGCCGTGATCGAGCGCGCCCGCTCGATGCCCGGCCGCGAGAAGGAAGTCTGGGACTATTACCGCAGCAACGCCCAGGCGTTGGCCCAGCTCCGTGCACCGATCTATGAGGACAAGGTCGTCGACTTCATCCTCGAGCTCGCCAACGTGACCGAGAAGAAGGTCTCGCGCGAGGACCTCTACAAGGACGACGAGGCGGAAAAGACCGCAGCCTGAGGCCCGTTCCGATACCATCGGAATGGGGCTCTGAGGCAGCCATCCATTAAGGATGATCGGCAAAGAGGCCCAGCTAGCCAGATGGCCGGCTGGGCCTCTTCGTACGAATCAGCTTCAACTGCCCCGCGGATTAAGCCTTAATGCGCTCCGCACTTGTCAGGTGCGAATTGGGCTATATCTGTCGGTACGCCTTCTACCTCTACCAAGTTCCTGCATCACGGGACGTCCATCGGCCTTCAGCAGATCCAGCCCAAACTGGCAGTCAAGACTGGCGATGTCCGCCTCTTAAAAACCCTAGGTGACTTATGCGCGATCCGGTTGAAACCTACATGAACCTCGTGCCCATGGTGGTCGAGCAGACCAACCGTGGCGAGCGCGCCTACGACATCTTCTCGCGCCTCTTGAAGGAGCGCATCATCTTCCTGACCGGTCCGGTCGAGGACGGCATGTCGACGCTGGTCGTCGCACAGTTGTTGTTCCTCGAGGCGGAAAATCCGAAGAAGGAAATCTCGATGTACATCAACTCGCCGGGCGGCGTGGTGACGTCGGGCCTTGCGATCTACGACACCATGCAGTTCATCCGCCCGCCGGTCTCGACGCTGTGCACGGGGCAGGCGGCCTCGATGGGCTCGCTGCTGCTCGCCGCCGGCGAGAAGGACATGCGCTTCTCGCTGCCGAACGCGCGCATCATGGTGCATCAACCCTCCGGCGGCTTCCAGGGCCAGGCCACCGACATCATGCTGCACGCGCAGGAAATCCTGAACCTGAAGAAGCGGCTCAACGAGATCTACGTGAAGCACACCGGCCAGACCTACAAGGCGATCGAGGACGCGCTGGAACGCGACAAGTTCCTGACCGCGAACGACGCCAAGGAGTTCGGCCTGGTCGACAGGGTCATCGACAAGCGTGCCGAGGAACCGGCGGCGGCGAAGACCCCGTAGCACTACTGGGGCTGCGGCGATCCCTTGTTAGACCCTCGGGCATCGCCGGGCACCATCAGGGGGGCGTTCACGTTTAGGACGCGTGTGCGCGTCGCAAAACGGTATTTTGCGCCCTGCGGCAAGCAGAAGGTTCCGCTTTCGTGCTTGTTTTTCGTGGCAATCCAGCAACGCCGGGGTGATTTCGATCACTTCGTCCGTGCCAAGACCGGAAATCACGGTATTGTCACGGGTAGCCGGCGACCCCCGATTAGCGAATTCTTGATAGTCGGGTGACAGCATGGTTGGCTACGAATGATCGGCTATGATCGCGGAGAATCGAGTGACCGTGATTCGCACGGGATGTAACGCGTAGGGTCTTTTTTGGTACGGAATTTGCTCTACTTAAGCTTCATGCCGACCATCGTGTCGGAATGGAGCGATCGAGCGGAACGGGATCGAACCGCGGACGGAGACATGAATGAGTAAGGTCGGCACGAGCGACTCCAAGAACACGCTATATTGCTCGTTCTGCGGCAAGAGCCAGCACGAAGTCCGCAAACTGATCGCGGGTCCCACGGTCTTCATCTGCGACGAGTGCGTCGAGCTCTGCATGGACATCATCCGCGAGGAAAACAAATCCTCGCTGGTCAAGTCGCGCGACGGCATTCCGACGCCGAAGGAAATCTGCAAGGTCCTGGACGACTACGTGATCGGCCAGAGCCATGCGAAGAAGGTCCTGTCGGTCGCGGTGCACAACCACTACAAGCGCCTCAACCACCAGACCAAGCACAACGACGTCGAGCTCGCGAAGTCGAACATCCTGCTGATCGGTCCGACCGGCTCGGGCAAGACGCTGCTCGCGCAGACGCTCGCCCGCATCCTGGACGTGCCGTTCACCATGGCGGATGCGACGACGCTGACCGAGGCCGGCTATGTCGGTGAGGACGTCGAGAACATCATCCTGAAGCTGCTCCAGGCCGCCGACTACAACGTCGAGCGCGCCCAGCGCGGCATCGTCTACATCGACGAAATCGACAAGATCAGCCGCAAGTCCGACAATCCCTCGATCACGCGCGACGTGTCGGGTGAGGGCGTGCAGCAGGCGCTGCTCAAGATCATGGAAGGCACGGTGGCTTCGGTCCCGCCGCAGGGCGGCCGCAAGCATCCGCAGCAGGAGTTCCTGCAGGTGGATACCACCAACATCCTGTTCATCTGCGGCGGTGCCTTCGCCGGCCTCGAGAAGATCATCTCGGCGCGCGGACGGTCGACCTCGATCGGCTTCGCAGCCCAGGTGATGGCGCCCGAAGACCGCCGGACCGGCGAGATCTTCCGTCACGTCGAGCCTGAGGACCTCCTGAAGTACGGCCTCATCCCCGAGTTCGTCGGCCGTCTGCCGGTCGTGGCGACGCTCGAGGACCTCGATGAGACCTCGCTGAAGAAGATCCTCACCGAGCCGAAGAACGCGCTGGTGAAACAGTACCAGCGGCTGTTCGAGATGGAGAACATCGAGCTGACCTTCGCCGACGAGGCGCTTGGCGCGGTTGCCCGCAAGGCGATCGAGCGCAAGACCGGTGCGCGCGGATTGCGTTCGATCCTCGAGGCGATCCTGCTCGAGACCATGTTCGATCTGCCGGGCCTGGAAGGTGTGGAAGAGGTCGTGATTTCGCGCGAAGTCGTGGAAGGAACGGCGCGTCCGCTCTACATCTACGCCGATCGGTCCGATCGCGCCGTCGAGAACGCCAGCGCCTGATCTTTCGGCGCTGGAACGCTCCAATTGTATCCTCAAAGTGGGCTGCGGAAGTGTATCTCCGCAGCCGATGTTGCGTCGCTTACCGCGTTGCGTAAGCGACTGATGGCGCGCGTTTTTCAATGACTTGACACCCCCCGGGTCGATAGCCACCTAATGTCGGCGGCGAGCGAAAATTCTCTTCCAGATTCGCCTCAGTTCCGATCCGGCGAGCCGGTCCAACGCGAAAAACGGACCGATCGGTTTTGCGGATCACCTCGGCACCTTGTGGCGGTTGCGCATGAGCATGGCGGGCTGCGTGCAAGGGGGCAAAGCAAAAGGAAAAGGCCATGACTAATCCAAAACCCAGGCCAACCATCGTTCATGGCGAAACGCACGCCTATCCCGTGCTGCCGCTGCGCGACATCGTCGTCTTCCCGCACATGATCGTTCCGCTCTTCGTCGGTCGCGAGAAGTCGATCCGCGCGCTCGAAGAGGTGATGAAGAACGACGCGCTGATCATGCTCGCGACGCAGAAGAACGCGTCCGACGATGATCCGGCGCCCGACTCCATTTACGAGACCGGTACGCTTGCCAGCGTGCTGCAGCTCTTGAAGCTTCCCGACGGCACCGTGAAGGTGCTGGTCGAAGGGCTCGAGCGTGCGCGCGTGCAGAAATACACCGATCGCGCCGACTATTACGAAGCGACCGCCATTGCGCTGGCCGACACCGATGCGAAGTCGGTCGAGGCGGAAGCGCTGTCGCGCTCGGTCGTGTCCGACTTCGAGAGCTATGTGAAGCTCAACAAGAAGATCTCGGCCGAGGTCGTCGGCGTCGTGCAGGCGATCACCGATTTCGCCAAGCTCGCCGACACCGTTGCCTCGCATCTCGCCGTCAAGATCGCGGATCGCCAGGGTATCCTGGAGACGCTGTCCGTCACCACGCGCCTGGAGAAGGTGCTGGGCCTGATGGAGAGCGAGATCTCGGTGCTGCAGGTCGAGAAGCGCATCCGCTCCCGGGTCAAGCGCCAGATGGAGAAGACCCAGCGCGAGTATTATCTCAACGAGCAGATGAAGGCGATCCAGAAGGAGCTCGGCGACGACGACGGTCGCGACGAGCTCGCCGATCTCGAAGAGAAGATCGCCAAGACCAAGCTCTCCAAGGAAGCGCGCGAGAAGGCGCAGCATGAATTGAAGAAGCTGCGGCAGATGTCGCCGATGTCCGCGGAAGCGACCGTCGTGCGCAACTATCTGGATTGGCTGCTGTCGATCCCGTGGAACAAGAAGTCCAAGGTGAAGAAGGACCTGGAATCGGCGCAGGCCATCCTGGACTCCGATCACTACGGGCTGGAGAAGGTCAAGGAGCGCATCGTCGAGTATCTCGCCGTGCAGTCGCGCGCCAACAAGCTCACGGGCCCGATCCTGTGCCTGGTCGGGCCTCCCGGCGTCGGCAAGACCTCGCTCGGCAAGTCGATCGCGAAGGCGACGGGGCGCGAATTCGTGCGCGTCTCGCTCGGCGGCGTGCGCGACGAGGCCGAGATCCGCGGTCACCGCCGCACCTATATCGGCTCGATGCCCGGCAAGATCATCCAGTCGATGCGCAAGGCGAAGTCGTCCAATCCGCTGTTCCTGCTGGACGAGATCGACAAGATGGGCGCCGATTTCCGCGGCGATCCGTCCTCGGCTCTGCTCGAGGTCCTCGACCCCGAGCAGAACGGCACCTTCAACGACCACTATCTCGAGGTCGACTACGATCTGTCCAACGTGATGTTCATCACGACCGCGAATACGCTCAATATTCCCGGGCCGCTGATGGACCGCATGGAGATCATCCGGATCGCGGGCTACACCGAGAACGAGAAGGTCGAGATCGCGCGCAAGCATCTGATCCCGAACGCGGTGTCCAAGCATGGCCTGGACTCCAAGGAGTTCTCGATCGACGACGACGCGCTGCTGCTTTTGATCCGCCGCTACACCCGCGAAGCGGGCGTGCGTAATCTGGAGCGTGAGCTCTCCACACTCGCCCGCAAGGCGGTGAAGGAGCTGATGATCTCCAAGAAGAAGTCGGTCAAGGTCACCGAGAAGACTCTGGAAGAGCTGCTCGGCGTGCCGAAGTACCGCTTCGGCGAGATCGAGAGCGAGCCGCAGGTCGGCATCGTTACCGGCCTTGCCTGGACCGATGTCGGCGGTGAGCTGCTCACCATCGAAGGCGTCATGATGCCCGGCAAGGGCAAGATGACGGTCACGGGCAATCTGCGCGACGTGATGAAGGAGTCGATTTCGGCGGCGGCGTCCTACGTCCGCTCGCGTGCGATCAACTACGGCATCGAGCCGCCGATGTTCGACCGCCGCGACATCCACGTGCACGTGCCTGAGGGCGCGACGCCGAAGGACGGCCCGTCCGCGGGCGTCGCCATGGCCACCGCGATCATCTCGGTCATGACCGGCATCCCGGTCCGCCACGATGTCGCGATGACCGGCGAGATCACGCTGCGCGGCCGCGTGCTGCCGATCGGCGGCCTGAAGGAGAAGCTGCTGGCTGCGGCCCGCGGCGGCATCAAGACGGTGCTGATCCCCGAGGACAACGCCAAGGATCTCACGGAGATTTCCGATGCGATCAAGGGCGGCATGGAGATCATCCCGGTCTCGCGCCTCGACGACGTCGTCGCCAAGGCGCTGGTGAAGAAGCCTGTGCCGATCGTCTGGGAAGAGGACACCAAGGTGACGGTGAAGCCGGACGGCGATGAAGCCGCCGGCGGCCTGACCGCTCACTGAGGTTCGGCGAAAAAATGATAGAACGGCGCCTTCGGGCGCCGTTTTTGTTTTGGGGGCAAGGGGAGGAGGGCGATGCAGATCGACGGGCAATGCCATTGCGGGACAGTCACCTTCGAGGCCGAGGTCGATCCGGAGGAGGTCTCGGTCTGTCACTGCACCGATTGCCAGACGCTGACCGGCTCGCCGTTCCGGGTGACAGCCGTCTGCTCCGGCGTTGATGTCCGCCTGACCGGCGGCACGCCCAAGGTCTACGGCAAGCGCGGCGACAACGGCCGGATGCGCTTCCAGCACTTCTGCGCCGATTGCGGTTCCCCGCTGTTCACCAGCGGCGAGGGCGATGAGGCCGACGATTGGGGCATCCGCTGGGGCTCTATCCGCCAGCGCGACAAATTGCGCCCCGTCAGGCAGATCTGGTGCCAGTCGGCGGCGGTATGGATCGACGCGGTGCCGCTGCTGCCGGGGAGGCCGCAGGATTGAGGTTGGCTTGCCGAGCCGAAGCTCGCGGCTCAAAGCCCGCCTTCGCCCGTTGGGCTTCGGCGCGGCAGCCTTCGCTCACTTCGCGCCACGAGCACGAATGCTGGCCTGCCGAGTTGCCGGCTTGCCCAGCCGAAGCTCGCGAAGCGAGCGAAGGCTGGTGGGCGGTCACGGATTCGAACCGCGGACCCTCTCGGTGTAAACGAGATGCTCTAACCAGCTGAGCTAACCGCCCCACGGCGCCTCTTTAGCGCCTCGGCGGGTGTCGGAGCAAGGGCCGAGCGCGCCCGAGGAGGCGGCGATCGTGCTCGCCGCCGCTGCGCAACGCCTCGGCCTGGAACCCCGCCTGATTGTCAGGCTGTCTTGGTGAACATCGTCAGGACACCATCGGCGATGTTGATCGCGACGACTTGTGACGAGCTCAAGCCCTTGGCCTTGAGCACGGAGGCTGCTTGCGGTGTGGCGTCGATGGACTGCCGGAGCGACTGGATGTCCTTGTCGCTTGTGTGCGCCACGAGTTCATCGACCTTCGCGCGCACGGCCGGCTGCAATTCCTTGACGTCCACAACCTGTATGCTCCGGATCTCGGTGCTGGACTGCGTGGACGGCTGTTCCGCGCCGGATTGCGACGATGCGCCCTGTGCCTGCACCAGAGCCGGTGTTCCGAGACAGAGAGCTGCAACGATGACGGATGCCGTGAAGCTGCGCATGGTCATGCCTTTTCCAGTTTGAGGAACGGCAAAACCTATCGACGAAATCTGGTTGGCATCTGATTCCGATGTGGCCGTTCGGTGAAACCAATGCGGCCGTAATGCGCACGGATGAGACCGGCTGCGCCGGGTCTGGTGATGTCTACGGCAAGGGGTTAGCTCAGCTGGTTAGAGCATCTCGTTTACACCGAGAGGGTCCGCGGTTCGATTCCGTGACCGAAAGTGAAGAACAGCCAACTCTGGGGCCGAAAAATTCGACCCGGCTAAACTCCTGAAGCTGCCGAAGAGTTAGGGACACACTTCCCTGTATCCGACCGATCCCGCACCCGACGAGCTCCCACTCTCGACCCGGCATCCCGATTTGACCGGACGACAGCCTGCGTTGCCGCATATAAGCTGCCCGCTTGCCTGAGGCTTGGATGGTTTGGCTTCCGTTTGCTTGCGCTCAGTATCCCGCTTCTTGGCGTCCTCGCGCGTCGCGATCGGCTTCTTGTCCTGCACCTTCTCGCATTCATTGTCGTCATTGACGCGGTAGCCGGCGCGGCAGGCGATCTTGGTGCAGGTGTCGCCGTCTGCCCTGAAGCCGCGGTCGCAGATCAGCGGACAGACGCGGCCGGGCTTCGCCTTGATCGCGTCCAGCGCATCGAAGCTTGCAAGCTTGGCGTCGAATTTGGTGCCGGCATATTTGTTGAACAGCGCCAGCGAACGCTGTGATGAGGCATTCCAATCGCCGTCTCCGGAAGCTGTCAGACAGCCGACACGGCGGAGCTCCGACTGAACCAGCTTCGTCGTTTCCTGCGGCGACATTGTCGGCGGGGTCGAAGAGGGCGCTATCGCTGCGACCTTCTGCTCCGCGCTGGCAGAGGCTTGTTTCTCCGCGGCCAGCTTGGCGGCCGTCTCGGCGGTGGCCTTGTCGTTCGCCAGCTTCTCGGCGAGCGCCTTCTCCGCGGCAAGCTTCTCGGCGAGGGCCTTCGCCGCTGCCGCCTCGGCGTCCTTCCGGCGCTGCTCCGCTGCGGCGGCCTTGGCTTCCTCGACCTGCTTGGCCTTCTCGGCCGCAAGACGCTTCTCCTCGGCCGCCTTGGCCGCGGCCGCCGCCTTCTCCTGCTCGGCCTTGGTGGCGCGCTCGGCTGCGAGCCGGGCCTTCTCCTCTTCCGCCTGCCGAGCCTTGTCCGCCGTGGTCGCGCGGGTTTCTTCGGCAGCGATCTTGTTCAACTGGCCTTTGGCAAGATCGGTATAGAAGCTACTCGGAAAGCGGTTGAGGAAGGCTGTCCAGCCGTCACGCGTACCGAGCTGAAGCGCCAGTTCGTAGTCGCGCCGGATCTCACTGTCGGGGTTGGCCTGGGGGCCGGCGACGACCGGTTTCGTCGCAACCAGCGGCACGTCGTCGCCGCCCAGCGAGCCATAGACATAGGGCTCCTGCTTGTAGCCGGTGTTCTTGAGGACATCGTCGCGCACGAAGCCGAAGGCCTTGCGCAGGTCGAGCCCCGGCGTCGGCAGGCGTTCGACCAGCGCTGCGGCAAACGGGCTGTTTTTGGCGTCGCCGTCCGAAGCGGTCGAGCCCGCCTTCGCCGCGAAGGCGACCATGGTGTTCGGGCTGGTCGGCTCGACCTTGGCGAGGCCGCGGCCGATGGCGCGCGCGGCGATCGTGCGCTTCATGGTCTTGGCAAAGGGATTGTCGCGGCAGGCATCGAGGATGACGAGGCGGAGCTGCTTGGCCGGTTCGATGGCGAACAGCAGCCGATCGAGCGGGAAAGCCTCGTCGAAGACATCGGTATCGGTTTCCAGCGCGGCGTCGGTCGGAACGAGATAATTGTTGCCGTCCAGCTCGATCCCGTGGCCGGCATAATAGATGACGGCGACGTCGGCCTCGCGCGCCTTGGTGCCGAACTCGCGCAGGGCCTTGCGCATGTCGACGACGCTCAGGTCGAGCTTGACGTCCACGGTGTCGAAGCCGGCCTTCCTGAACATGCCGCCGACCAGCGAAGCGTCGTTCACCGGATTGGTCAGCCGGGGCACGCTCTTGTAGGCGGAATTGCCGATGACGAGAGCCACGCGCTTTTCAGCGTGCGCCGATCCGCAGCCCAGGCAGAATATCGCCAGAAAAAATAGAAAAATCCGAATCGTGCCCATTGCAGCCCCAAATCGCAATGTGATCAGAGTAGTCGGAGTATGCCCTGGAGGCAAAGACGCCTAATGTGACGAACATCACAGGCGCCCGTACGGGCATAGGCCAATGTCCGCCCGCAAGTCACAACGGAGGGTTGGCCAATGTGTGCTCTGCTGGATCTCATCTACCGACATGTCTGCCGGGCGTGCCTGCGCGAAGCGCGTCGCATGAGCCGAGGCCGTTCGACCATCGCAATCTCGTAATTCCGGGCCCGGCGCGCGACCCGCCTTGACTCCTTGAAGGGGTGCGCCCGCCATCCCGACGTGGTATCGCCCCTGTGCGGTTGCAAAACCGACGGGATGGGCATCGCGAATGGGAATGACCGGGAACACCATGCAGCAGCCGAGCGGACACGAGCAAAACGCCGACCAGATCGCCTATTGGAACGGCCCGAGCGGCCAGCGCTGGGCCGATCGCCATGCGGCGCAGGAGAGCCTGCTCGGACCGATTGCCGCGGCGCTGATCGACCGCGCCAAGCCGAGGCCCGGGGAGCGCGTCCTCGATGTCGGCTGCGGCTCCGGTGCGACGACGTTCGCGTTCGCCAAGGCGGTGGCGCCCGATGGGTTTGCGCTCGGCCTCGATGTGTCAGAGCCGATGCTGTCCCAGGCGCGCGCGTTCGCGCCAAAAGGCCTGCCGCTCGATTTCGTGCTGGCGGATGCAACGGTGCATCCGTTGGAGCCGGCGAGCTTCGATCTTTTGGCCTCGCGCTTCGGCGTGATGTTCTTTGCCGATCCCATTGCGTCCTTCAGCAACTTGCGGCGCGCGCTGAAGCCGACCGGGCGGCTCGCCTTCGCCTGCTGGCGCGAGCCAAAGGAAAACCCGTGGATGATGGCGCCGCTGATGGCGGTCTACAAGCACGTGCCGAAGATGCCGCCGGTCGGGCCGGAGGAGCCGGGCCCGTTCGCGTTCGCCTCGGAGGAGCGTGTGATGCGCATCCTGAAGGGAGCGGGTTTCGTCGACATGGCGATGGAGCCGCATAATCTGGAGATGGATGTCGCGATCGGTGGCGGCCTCGATGCCGCGGTTGACGGTGCCCTGCAGATCGGCCCAGCCAGCCGCGCGCTGCAGGGACACCCGCCGGAGACGTACGCGGCCGCAAAAGCCTCGATCCGCGAGATGCTCGCGCCGTTCCAGAAGGAGCAGAGCGTCGCGTTGCAGGGCGCGATCTGGATCGTGACCGCGAAGGCGACGTAGTCGCCCCCGAACTCCCGGTTGCGAGCATTGAAGATGAATCCAGCACTGAACCAGCGCACTGGTCTTTGGTCCGCCTTGCCCCGGTGGGTGAACTCCATCGCGTGGTTCTGGGTCTGGGTTTGCGCGATCGGCCTGGCCTTGATGGTTCACCTTGCTTTCCTGATGAACTGGCCGGATCACTTCATCCATGAGGACAGCGCGGCCTATATCATACAGGCCGAATCCATCCTGAGAGGACAATATCTCGAGGATATGATGAAGCGGCCGTACGGTGTGGCCGCCTTCCTTGTGCTGCTGTCAAAACTGTTCGGCCCGCACATCCTCGTCTTCGTCATCGCGCAGCACCTGATGAGCGTCGGCACTGCGCTTTTCGTTGCAGGGATCGTGCGTTTTGCCGGCGCGCCGCGTTTCTTCGCGCTCGTGGCCTTTTGTCTGGCGGCGTTGCACGGCCGCATCGTCCACTACGACAACACGATCGGTGCGGAGACGATCTCCAACTTCCTGGTCAGTCTTGCGGCTTTCATCGCCGCGGGCGCCGCCTTCAGGAAATGGCCGGCGTTGCCGGCCGCAGCGGCCGTGGGCTTGACGCTCGGCGCCGTGATGACATGCCGGTCGGCCGCAATAGGTCAGGCCGCGGTCATTCTGTTATGGCTGGTGGTGGTGCTGGACGCAGGGCTCCTGCGCCGGCTTGGCGTGCTTGCACTGGCAGGCTTTTTCGCCTCGGCCGTCTACCTGACGCCGGCGGCGATCAACTTGGCGATCGGCAAACGCCCCGCCGGCAACGAGATCGTGGCCGCGATGGCCTTCGTGGTCGGCTATTCCGGCGATTTCGAGCACGGCGTTCATCTCGACCGGAAGGCGCAGGCGCGGGGATACGTCGAGCAGATGCGAGCTGCGGACACTCCTCAGGGATGGCCCGACACCGGTGTCTATCAGTGGCCGTTCGGCGCGATACACCGGCTGGCGAAGCCCGGCGACAGCGAAGTGGATCTCGAGCGGGTCGTGCGTGACATCTTCATCGAAACGCTGACGACGCCGTCGACGCTCTATCGACACCTCACGAAGCACTTTCTCCGGGAAATGTACTTCCTGCTGTTCGACGCAAATTCGGTTGCGCGGCGGACGCCCAATCCGCAGGGCTACGAATATTTCATGGACCGCGACAGGTTCCCGTTCTTTGGCAGCCCGACCGGGTTGAAGTCCGGACAGTTGGTTCACGACTACTACAAACCCTGGTGGCCACTGTCGCGGCTGCTCTCCGCGGATCGGCTTCAGCTCACCCTGAACCGCCTTTTTGCGCGTGGCTACGCGCCCAACTCGGAGCTGGTCGCGCTGTGCTGCGGGGTGGAGGTTTCGACCGAATACGACGATTTCCCGGGTCCGATCTGGTGGCTGTCCGCGGCGACACTCGGCCTCGCTCTCGTGCTTCTGATTGGCGTCCCTGCGAGCCATGCGGGTTTGGTGCGGTGGCCGACCGGCCGCCTTGTTGCCGGCGGCAGCTTGATGATCCTGCTGGCGTTGGCCAGCGCCGCGTTTCCGACCTTCCTCGTTTATGGGCTCAATCGCTACGCGTACTACGTCATTCCCTTCCTCGCCGGCTCGAGCGCGATCCTGGGGAGTGTGCTGTTCGATTGGCTCAGGGCCGGGGCCAAGTCCGAGCGGGCCGAGCGCGGCGAGGCATAGACGCGGTCACACCACATCATCCGGCGCCAGCGCGCAGCCATTGTCCGGATGGGTCTCGACCTGAAGCGTGGTGTGGCCGATGCGATGGGCCGTCTTCAGGAGCTGCGCCGTCTCCATCAGGAAGGCATCGCCGGCCCCAGTGGGCATGACGAGGTGGCAGGTCAGCGCCGTCTCGGTGGTCGAGATCGGCCAGACATGGAGATCGTGGATCGCGGACACGCCGGGACGCGCGAGCAAGAACGACCTGATCGCGGCGAGGTCGGTGCCCTTGGGCGCTGCCGCCATCGACATGTCGATGGAGCCGCGCAACAGGCTGGTCGTGCTCCACAGGATGGTGGCGCAGATGACGAGGCTGGTGACGGGGTCGAGCCAGAGCCAGCCGGTCCAGATGATCAGCGCCGCCGAGACCACGACGCCAAGCGAGACCGCTGCGTCGGCGGCCATGTGCAGATAGGCGCCTTCGACGTTGATATCGTCCTTGCGGCCGCTCGCAAACAGCATGGCCGTGAAGCCGTTGATGAGGATGCCGATGCCGGCGACCACCATCACCGTGACGCCCGCGACCGGCTCCGGCTCGCGCAGGCGCAGGATCGCCTCCCAGCCGATTGCGCCGGTTGCGACCAGCAGGAACACCGCATTGGCCAGTGCCGCCAGAATGGTGGAGGCGCGAAAACCGTAGGTGAAGCGGCCGCTCGGCGCGCGCCGTGCCGCGATCGAGGCGCCCCAGGCCACGACCAGTCCGAGCACGTCGGACAAATTATGGCCGGCGTCCGCGAGCAGGGCGGTGGAATTGCCGAGATAGCCGTAGACCGCCTCGGCCACGACGAGGGCGGTGTTGAGCGAAATGCCGATCGCGAATGCCTTGCCGAAATTGGCGGGCGCATGGACATGGCCGTGACTGTGGTCGTGACCATGACCAGGACCATGGTCGGCGTGATCATGGTGATGATGACCGTGATGGTCGTGGCTGCCCAATTCTAGCGCTCCCCGGACGTCGCCAAATCAGCTGCCATTGTAGGCGTTTCGTTTGCGACGTCACGGCGGAACAGCACGTAGAGCGCGGGCAGCACCAGCAATGTCAGCACGGTCGAGGAGATGATGCCGCCGATCACCACCGTCGCCAGCGGCCGCTGCACCTCGGCGCCAGCACCGGTCGCGAGCGCCATCGGCACGAAGCCGAGCGAGGCGACCAGCGCGGTCATCAGCACCGGGCGCAGCCGCGTCAGCGCCCCCTCGCGCACGGCGTCCGCGATGGGCCGCCCCTCGCTGCGCAGGCGCTCGATGAAGGCGATGATGACGAGGCCGTTGAGGACAGCGACGCCCGACAGCGCGATGAAGCCGACGCCGGCGCTGATGGAAAGCGGAATACCGCGCAGCAAGAGCGCGGCGACGCCGCCGGTCAGCGCCAGCGGCACGCCGGAAAACACAAGCGCTGCGTCCGCCGCCGACCCCATGCCCATGAACAGCAGCAGGAACACCAGCAGCAGCGCCACCGGCACCACGATCATCAGCCGTTTTGTCGCGGAGACCAACTGCTCGAACTGGCCACCCCAGCCGATCCAGTAGCCGGGTGGCAGCTTGACCTTCTCCGCGACCGCCGTCTCGGCTTCGGTCACGAAGGAGCCGAGGTCGCGCGCGCGGACATTGGCCGTGACGACGATGCGCCGCTTGCCGTTCTCGCGGCTGATCTGGTTCGGGCCGGGCGTGGCATCCACGGTTGCAACCGACGACAGCGGCACGTAGCGCATCTGGGTGAGCGGGGAGGCGGACAGCGCGGTGCGAACGGCCGTGGCGGTTGCGGCGTCCTCGCCGGGCGGCAGAGGGATCGGGATCGCCCGGATCGCCTCGAGATTGCCGCGTAGATGCTCCGGCAGGCGAACCACGATATCGAAGCGGCGGTCGCCCTCGAACAGCTTGCCGGCCGACTTGCCGCCGACCGCGATCTCGACGATGCCCTGCACCTCACCGACGCTCAGGCCGTAGCGGGCGAGCGCCTGGCGATCGAGGCGGACGGTGAGGATCGGAAGCCCTGCGACCTGCTCGATCTTGACGTCGCTGGCGCCGCGGACGCCGCGGATCGCGGCCTCGACCTGCTTGGCGGCGCCTTGCAGGATGTCGAGGTCATCGCCGAAGATCTTGACGCCGACGTCGCTGCGCACCCCCGAGATCAGCTCGTTGACGCGGAACTGGATCGGCTGGGAAATCTCATAGGCGCTGCCGGGAATGTCGTCGGCGGCCTTGTCGATCGCTTCGATCACCTCCGATTTCGATTTGCCCGGGTCGGGCCATTCGGCGCGCGGCTTCAGCATGATGTAGCCATCCGTCTGCGCCGGCGACATCGGATCGGTCGCGATCTCGGCGGTGCCGATGCGGGTGAAGAACTCCTTCACCTCCGGAATCTGCGTGATGCGCTTTTCCAGCGCCTTCTGCAGGTCCAGCGATTGCGTCAGACTGGTGCCGGGAATCCGGATCGAGGCCAGCGCGACGTCGCCTTCGTCCAGGCTCGGAATGAACTCGCCGCCCATCCTCGAAGCGGCGATGCCGCTTGCGACCACGATGAATGCGGCCATGACGGCGACCGCGAGCCGGTTGTCGATGGCAAAGCGGAGCAGGGGGAGGTAGGCGCGCTTGGCCATGCGCATGAACAGGTTTTCGTGCTCGGACACCTTGCCGGTGACGAAGATGGCGACGGCCGCCGGCACGAAGGTGATGGAGAACAGCACCGCGGCGCCCAGCGCCATCAGCACTGTCAGCGCCATCGGCGTGAACATCTTGCCCTCGACGCCCGTCAGCGTCAGCACGGGCAGATAGACCACGGCGATGATCAGCGTTCCGAACAGGCTCGGCTTGATCACCTCGCTGGACCCGCGCAGGATCGCACGGAGCCGCTCAGAGGTCGTGAGCAGGCCGCCTTTCTCGCGCTGGGCCGCGGCCAGCATGCGCAGGCAATTCTCGACGATGATCACGGCACCGTCGACGACGATGCCAAAGTCGATCGCGCCGAGGCTCATCAGGTTCGCGCTGACTTTCGTCTCGACCATGCCGGTGATCGTCATCGACATGGACAGCGGAATGACGCAGGCCACCACGAGGGCGGCGCGGATGTTGCCGAGGATCAGGAACAGCACCGCCACCACCAGGGCGGCGCCTTCGAGGAGGTTGTTCCTGACGGTACGGATGGTGGCTTCGACCAGATCGGTGCGGTCGTAGACGGTTCGCGTCACGACGCCATCGGGCAGCGATTTGGCGATGTCCTCGAGCCGGGCCGCGACGCGGCGGGCCACCGTGCGGCTGTTCTCGCCGATCAGGAGCATGGCGGTGCCGAGCACGGTCTCCTCGCCATCGCGCGTCGCGGCGCCCGTGCGGAGATCGCGGCCTTCCGTGACGGTCGCGACATCCCTGATCCTGACGGGATTTCCGCCGCGCGAGCCGATGACGATGTCCTGGATTTCGCCGATATTCCCGACCTGGCCGGGGGAGCGAACCAGATATTGCTCGCCGTTGCGCTCGATATAGCCGGCGCCGACATTGGCGTTGTTGGCGGCGAGCGCCGTCATGACGTCGCGAAAGCCGAGCCGGTAGGCCATCAGTTTGCCCGGGTCCGGCAGCACGTGGAATTGCCGCTCGAAGCCGCCGATGGTGTTGACCTCGATCACCCCTGGCACGTTGCGAAGCTGCGGCTTGATGATCCAGTCCTGCACGGTGCGCAAATCGGTCAACGAATAGTCGTGACCGCCTTGCGTCTTCGCGCCCGTCTTGGCTTCCACGGTGTACATGAAGATCTCGCCGAGCCCGGTCGAGACCGGGCCCATCGCGACCTCGACGCCAGCCGGAAGCTGGTCTTTCACCTGCTGGATGCGTTCGCCGACGAGCTGGCGGGCGAAGAAGATGTCGGTGCCGTCCTTGAAGACGACCGTCACCTGGCTGAGGCCGTAGCGCGACAGCGAGCGGGTATAGTCGAGCTTGGGCAGGCCGCCCATCGCGGTCTCGACGGGGAAGGTGATGCGCTGCTCGGTCTCGAGCGGCGAATAGCCGGGCGCGCGGGTGTTGATCTGGACCTGGACGTTGGTGATGTCAGGCACCGCGTCGATCGGAAGGTGCTGGAAATTCCAGGCCCCGAAAGCAATGGCGCCGAGCGCCAACAGGAGGACCAGCCAGCGCTGATGCAGCGAGACGGCGATGAGGCGCTCAATCATGTTCGGCCTCGCCCTTGCCCATCTCCGCCTTCACGACGAAGCTGTTCTCGGCGACGTAGTGCTCGCCGGCCGACAGGCCGGCCTTGATCTCGACATGGCGCGGATCGGAATCCCCTGTTTCAACCGGGCGTGCCTCGATCTTGTCGCCGTCCTCGCGGACGAACACGATGGTCCGGTTCTCCAGCGTCTGGATCGCGCTGCGGCGTACGGCGACCGCGACGTTGCGCGCGGCGAGGATCAGCCTCGCCGTGACGAACAGGCCGGGCCGCAGGCGGCCATCCGGATTTTGCAGCACCACGCGTGCAAGCGCTGTCTGGGTCTCGCTGGAGCCGATCGGCGCCATGTAGGAGATCGTGCCCTTGATCTCGCCGCGGCCATCGTCGGGATCGATCAGCACCTCGTCGTTGAGGTGGACGCGCCGGAGATCCTGCCGATAGATCGACAGGTCGACCCAGATGGTCGAGAGGTCGGCGACGACGAAGGCCGGCTTCTGTTCGGAGGCATATTCGCCGAGCGAGATTTGTCGCTCGATGATGGTTCCGGCAATGGGAGCTTTCAGCTCGTAGACGGTGAGGCTCTGGTTGCTCTCGATCGCGGCGAGCAGATCGTCCTTGCCGACCTTGTCGCCGATGCGCTTCTGGATCGATTTGGCGAGGCCCGGAAAGCGCGGCGTCACCTGCACCACGGCTTCCTGGTTGGCACGCAGAATGCCATTGAAGGCGAGCGTGTCGGTCAGGGTCGCGCTCGCGGCCTCGGCGAGCGTGACGCCCGCGGCCGCCAGCTTGACGTCGGAGATGCGGATGCGGTCGGCACCGTGCTCATCCTGCTCGACATGGTCGTTCGGCTTCTTTTCGGAATGCTCAGTGTGCTCGGTATGCGCGGGCGTGGCCGGCGCGAGCAGGGAATAGCCGTAAGCGCCGAGCGCGGCGGCAACGATGGCGACGAGAATGGTGGAGGACGTCTTCATCGTGCGCTCTCCCGCGCCAGCGTGAAGGGATTGCCGACGAGACCTTCGATGGTCGCAACGCCTGCGTGGAAATTTTGGAGCGCCTCCTGCTCGCGCAGCCGCGCCTGGGTGACGCTCGCCTCGGCGTCGAGCACCTCGAGCAGGGTGAAGCGGCCCTGGCCGTAGCCTTGCGAAATCGCCTCGGACGCCTCGACGGCCTTGGGAATGGCGATCTCACGCAGCACGGCGAGCTCGCGCAGCGAGCCCTGCAACGAGTCGTAGGCGCGGCCGGCAATCACGATCAAGGTGTTGCGGTTGGCCTCGCGCTCGGCCTTGGTCTTGGCGAGGCTTTCCTGCGCCGAGAGGATATTGCCCTGGTTCTGGTCGAACACGGGGATCGGCACCGAGAGGGAGAGCCGCACCGCATCGTCATTGGTCTCGTTGAAGTGGCGCCAGCCTGCGGCGATCCGCACGTCCGGATAGGGCTTGAGCCGGGCCAGCAGCAGCTCGGCATTGCGCTGGGCGAAGACGGCGGTCCAGCGCACCAGCTGCGGATTGGCGTCGATGGCGGCGACCACCGACTGGAACGTCGGCGGCTTGCCCATGGTGTCGAGACGGCCGGAGACCTCGCCGAATTTCGCGGATGCGTCGCCCATCAGCACGGCAAGCTCGCGCCGGGCGCTGGCCAGCGTTGCCTTGAAGCGTTCGCGGTCGGCCTTCACCAGGGCGGAGGCCACTTCGGCGCGGCCAGTCTCGGCCGGCGAGGAGGCGCCGGCCTCGACGCGGCGGCGCAGCAGCGGCGTCAAGCGGTCGATCGCCGCAATCTGCTCGTCGAGGATCTGGATGCGCCGCTGCGCGCCGAGCACGCTGAGGAAGGCGATCGCGGTCTCCGACAGCACCTCCAGCCTGACCGCCTTGCGCTGGATCGCGGCGACCTCGATCCCGGCCGCGCCGGCCGCGATCCGCGCGTCGCGCTTGCCGAACAGCTCAAAGGCCTGGCTGATCTGGAGCGTGGTCTCGGCCGATCGGGTCCCGCGATATTTGCCGGAGCCGAATGAATCGTCCTGCTCGTAGGACAGTTCCGGATTGAGCAGGGCGCCCGCCTGGATGCGCTGGCCCGTGGCGATGCCGACGTCGCGCTCCGCCGCCGTCAGCCGTGGGCTCGCGGCCAGCGCGCGCGACAGCGCGCTCCGCATCGTCAAAGTCTGGGCGTGCGACGGCGCAATCGCCGATCCAGCAATCAGACACGCCACCGCGCACGCCAGGCGCGCGGCCATTCTCCTGCGCAACATAAAACCGACCTGTGAAGGATGAACCTAATGGGCGCGGACGCCCCGACCAATCCGTTCAGGCAATATGTTTGGGAGGCGGGGAATCGGTATCGGGGGTAATTCCGGCGAGCCGGGGTGCAGGCTGCGGGCTGGATGCGGATGCAAGCGCGACCGAAACGGCCGCCGGCGCCGGCTGTGTCACCGTCAGCGAGAAGCAGCCATGGCAATGATGTCCGCCGATGGCCTTGTGGTCGCTGTGGCCCGTGGGGCCATCGAGGACCGCTGCGATCTCCGAGCCGCCGCCCGGCGTGGTGACGTCGATGTCGTGCGAGCCATGCAGCGCGCTCGCCAGCAGGTAGACAGCCGCGATCAGCACAGACAGCAGCCCGCGCCAGTTGCGCCGGCGGCAAGTTCCTGAGGGCTGGCGGTTCGCGGGCACGACGTCACTCTGGTTGCGGTCTATGCCCGGCCTAGCATGGGGGTGGGAACAGTGTCGACCTGCAACATTGTTACGTCCCTTGAAGAATTGCCGCAGTGCTGGCCGCAAACGCCAACACGCGTCTCATTGGCGCGTGATCAGGCCCAGTTGAGCGTCGGCTGCTGCTTCGCATGCCACCTCTGGAAGATCGCCGGTGTCACCGGCTTCGGCCGAGACGATTGCGCAACGGCCGGCTTCCATCGCCCGCTCCAGCCATTTGATGGCTTCATCGACCCATCTGTCGTGCTGCTCGGGATCGGCGATCGCCTTTTCCCGAAATGCATCTGCCCGATGAAGGCACGCCGTTCTGCGGTCCACGCGGCTCTCCCCGATCCGGAGGTTCCGCCCCGGTGGCATCCTTTATGATCGCAGAGCCGGCGTCGCTAACATAGGACAGGAAGCGCAAAAGGAAGGCCCCAGCCCGGGGCTGACCGGCTTAGGCCTTCGTGCTCACAATCTTCATCCTTGGGACTCGAACAGGCAACGCCCGTCTCGCCGGTTCGTTCCGCAATTGATGCCGAATTAGGAACGTTCCTCATATCTCGCGATTTAGCGAGCAGGAGAAACTGAGGAGGACGGGACTATGGACGGACTGATTTATCTCATCGGCTTGATCGTCGTGGTCATGGCGATCCTGTCGTTCTTCGGCCTGCGCTGAGAGAACGGCAATGGAAACCCTCGTACGCGACAACATGATGGAGCGCGGTGCCACGGCTGCCGACGACCGCCGGACCATCCAGTGGAGCTCGGTGCTCGCAGGCGCTCTCGCCGCCGGCGCAATGTCGTTCATTCTGGTCGGCTTCGGTGTCGCGGTCGGCCTGGGTGTCAGTTCGGCCTCGCCGACCTGGCGCGATGCCTCGGCGGCGCTGGCGCTGCTCTCCGGGCTCTATCTGATCGTCCAGGCGATCATCAGCTTCGGCTTCGGCGGCTACATCGCTGGCCGGACGACGCGACCGGCGCCTGCGCTTGCAACGATCGAGGATGATGGCGAGCGGCGCGACGGGCTGCATGGCCTGACCGCCTGGGCATTGGCCGTGCTGGCTGGCGCAGCTCTGCTGGCGCTTCTTGGCGCTGCTGCGATCGACCGTTCGCCGATGCGCAGCTCCGCGAGCAATACCTCCGCAGCCGAGCCGCTGCTGAGCTATGAGCTCGACAAGCTGTTCCGCGCGCCCCGCCGCGCGCCAAACACGGATCTGAGGGAAGCCCGCGCCGAAGCGGGGCGTGTCCTCATGACGTCATCCAGCCACAGCGGCGTCAGCGCCGATGACCGGACCTACCTCGTGCAGCAGGTTGCCGCAGTAACGGGACTGGCGGCCCCTGATGCCGAACGGCGCGTCGATGTGCTGATCGCAGACTCGAAGACGGCCATCAACCGCGCGCGGCGCAACGCGATCATCGTGGCCTTCTCGGTCGCAGCCGCGACCCTGATCGGCGCCGCGGTGGCTTGGGCTGCGGCTGTCGCTGGCGGACGGCATCGTGACGGAGAGCCGTTGCCGAACTGGATGGCGAGCTCAAATCGCTTCCACCGCAGCCCGCGCGCAATGCCGGTGCCGTAGGTTCCAAAACAAATGGCCGGGCGCAAGCCCGGCCATAACGGACGCTTGCAGGAAGTTTCAGGCTTTCTCCTCCCAGATCATCGCGAGATGCACGATGGTCTGCACGGCTTTTTCCATGTCCTGCCGGCTGACCCATTCGAGCCGCGAATGAAACGCGTGCTCGCCGGCAAAGATGTTGGGGCAGGGCAGGCCCATGAAAGACAGGCGCGAGCCGTCGGTGCCGCCGCGGATCGCGGTGCGCATCGGGCGCAGGCCGGCGCGGCGGATCGCCTCGATAGCGTATTCGAGCACGTGCGGGTGACGGTCGATCACCTGCTTCATGTTGCGGTACTGCTCCCGCACCTCGAACGTGTAGGTCGAGCGCGGATAGTCCTTCATCACGTCCTTGACGATGGTCTCGAGCAGGACCTCCTTCTCCTTCAGCCCTTCCTCGGTGAAGTCGCGGACGATGAACGAGAGCCTCGCCTGTTCCAGCGCACCCTCGATGCCGATCGGATGCAGAAAGCCCTGCTTGCCCGAGGTCGTCTCCGGCGAGCAGCCTTCCTTCGGCAGCCGCTCGACGATGGCGGCCGCGATCTTGATCGCGTGCTCCATCTTGCCCTTGGCGTAGCCGGGATGGGCGCTGACGCCGTTGATGGTGATGGTGGCGCCGTCGGCCGAGAACGTCTCGTCCTCGACGCAGCCGGCGCTTTCGCCGTCCATGGTATAGCCGAAATCGGCACCCAGCTTGTTGATGTCGACATTGTCGACGCCGCGGCCGATCTCCTCGTCCGGCGTGAACAGGATCTTGATGGTGCCGTGCTTCACATCGGGATTGTTGATGAAGAAGTGCGCTGCATCCATGATCTCGGCAACGCCTGCCTTGTTGTCGGCGCCCAGCAGCGTGGTGCCGTCGGTGGTGATGATGTCGTTGCCGATCTGGTTCTTCAGCGCGGGATGCTCATTGAAGCGGATCACTTGGCTGGCATCGCCCGGCAGGGTGATGTCGCCGCCGCGATAGTTCCTCAGAACTTGCGGCTTCACGTCCTTGCCGGTGACGTCGGGCGAAGTGTCCATGTGCGAGCAGAAGCAGATCACCGGCACCTTCTTGTCGGTGTTGGCCGGGATCGTTCCGTAGACGTAGCCGTAATCGTCGAGATGCGCGTCCTCGACGCCCATGGCCTTCAGCTCCGCGGCGAGCACGCGGCCGAGATCCTTCTGCTTCTCGGTCGAGGGCGAGTGAGGGGATTCAGGATCGGACTGGGTGTCGATGGTGACGTAGCGCAGGAAGCGCTCGGTCACGGTATGCGAAAAGGTGAGGGAGGACATTTCTGGTCAAACCGCCGGGGTCAGGGGAGCAGCCGGTATACCAGAAAAGCGGGCCGCGTTGCGGCAGGAAGGAGGTGGGATCAGGCTTAACGAAGAGTAGCTTCAGATCGCCTCTTTCAGTTCCTTGACCGGGCGGAAGGTGACCTTCTTGCTGGCCTTGATGTGGATCGGCTCGCCGGTGGCGGGATTGCGGCCGGTTCGGGCGGCGCGCTTGCGGACCTGGAGGATGCCGAGCCCGACGATGCGGACCCGGTCGCCCTTCCTGAGGTGCTTGGCGATCAAATCGACCATGTCGGTCAGGACCGCCTCGGCGTGCTTTTTCGACAGATCCTGGCTCTCGGCGATATCGGCGGCGAGCTGCTTGAGCGTGATGGTGGCGGGAGCGGCTGCCTTCTTCGCCGAATCCTTCTTGGCCGAATCCTTCTTAGCCATGACTGGCCTCCCCGGTTGTCCAATGACAGGGAATCCCTGGAAAAGCCGAGAATGCGTGGGGATCCCTCTAAGTCCTTTGAGACGTAGACGATTCGGGCGCGGGCTGACTATGCCGAGAGTTCCCGCCAGCGGCAGGGAATCGCCGGCGCAGATGCGGCAGAAGTCGAGAAGTTCAAGCTAAGACTATGAAGGGATTGCCAAAATGGCGCGAGAGACGGGGCTCGAACCCGCGACCTCCGGCGTGACAGGCCGGCGCTCTAACCAACTGAGCTACTCCCGCGTGGTTCGCTCGATGCGCGCGGAACGAGGGGGGAATTAAAGGCGGGGCTGAGTGAAGTCAAGGACGTTGCGCTGGCACGGTGTATCTCGGCTAAGCATTGCTCTGGAAAACGAAAAGGCCGCCCGGAGGCGGCCATCGGTCAGCCCGGAAGCGGACCTTTCAGCGAATCTCGGACGTGCCGGCGCTCGTCACCACCACCGGCTTGCCGGCCTTGATCACGTGGGTGGACTGGGCGGTCTGGCTGTAATCGGCATTGGTGCGGGCTGCGATCCCGAAGGCCGCCACTGTGATGCCAGCCACCAGCGCCACCACCACGATCTTCAGGTGGGTCGCACGATCAGCAGAGTGAATTGAGTGGTTCATCTGAGCCTCCCGACGGGCTTTGCCGCCGTCTATGGGCTCATGTCTTAAGGACCATCTGTTTCCGGATGGTTTCGCGGGTTCCGCAAAATGGTTTCATCTCGCCGCCCGGCCTGTTTCGCCGGGCGGGCCCAACCGGGCCGGTCTCAGGCCGCGGCACGGCCGATGTCGTCCCGGATCGCGCGGGCGGCCCAGATGAACAGGAGTGCGCCGAGCGTGGTCGTGACCGCCGCCGAGAGCAGGGAATAGCGCACGGCCTCTGCGCCATAACTGCCCTTCAGCGCGTCATTGACCATGCCGACCGCGAGCGGGCCGACGCCCTGGCCGAAGCAGGTGGCGGTGAGCGCAATCAGCGCGGAGGCGAGCGCGCGCATGCTGGGCTTGGCCACCGTCTGCGCGATCGCGAAGATCGGGCCGAGATGGAAGCCGACCAGGAACGAGGTCAGCGCGAGCATGGCGACCATCATCGCGAAATCCTGCGTCAGCATGCACAGCGCGAACACCGGCCCGGCGAGTCCCGAGGTGATCGCGGGCGCCCACAGCTTCCAGCGGTCGTCGCGGCGGCTGACCTGCGCCACGACGAAACCGCCGAGCAGGGTGCCGGCCATGCCGGCCAGGCCCTTGAAGGTGCCGGCATAGGTGCCGATCTCGGCGCTCGACAGATGATGCACGCGGGCCAGGAACGGCGGGATCCAGGCCGCGGTCGCGTAGTTCGTGTAGGTGGTGAGGCAGAAGCCGATCAGGACGATGATGAAGCTGCGCTGCGAGGCGAGAAAGCGCAGCGTCGGCCCGAGCGGCTCGGGCACGAAACTCTCCTGCATCGCGCCGCGCTTCGGCTCGGAGATCGTCAGCCACAGCACCAGTGCGAGCAGGATGCCGGGCAGGCCGGCGACATAGAAGGCCATCCGCCAGCCATAGTGCTGGTTGACGTAGCCGCCGATGAAATAGCCGAGGAAGACGCCGAGATAGGTGCCGATGGCGTAGATGCCGAGCGCGCGCGGGCGCTCGTTCTTGGCGAAGAGGTCGGCGACGATCGATTGCGAGGCCGGCGAGCCCGCGGATTCGCCGGCGCCGACGCCGATGCGCGCCAGCGCCAGCGAGGTCACGCTGGTGGCCGCGCCGCACAGCGCGGTCATCGCGCTCCAGAACGCAAAGGCCAACGCCACGATGTTGCGGCGGTTGAGCCGGTCGGCAACACGCGCAATGGGAATGCCGAGCAGAGAATAGAACAGCGCAAAGCCGAAGCCCGCGAGCAGGCCCATCATGGTGTCGCTGAGGGCAAACTCCTTCTTGATCGGCTCGATCAGCACGTTGAAGATCGTGCGGTCGAGGAAGTTCAGCGCGTAGATGATGGTGAGCAGCCCCAGCACGTAATAGCGCCGCGCCGGGGGCTTTGCCGCGGCAGCCGTTTGCACCGACATCTGTGACGTCACATCGACCATCGCTTCCCCCAATCTGTCGTTGTTATCGTTGTCGGTCCAGCTCCGTTTGGAGCTGGTAGATCAGCCTTCGCGGATGTAATTCCCCGCTTCGAATGCGACCGCAGGCGCGCCGGCATCGAACGAGACGCCGATCGGATCGCGGCCCGCGGCGAGCGCATCGAGCTGGTCGCTCAGCATGCGCCGGATCAACAGGATGCCGCGGTCGCTCTGGCCGAAATGCTCCTCGGAATGAACGGTGACCTCGCCCTGGCCGACCTGGGCCTCGTAATCGCCCGGAAATTGCTGGTGCTCTTGCTCGGTCATGTCCCACCAGAACTTGCCGTTGAACTTCGAGCGCATGCGGCTGATGTCGCCGGGAGCCTTGACGCGGCCGGCGACATAGATCCGGAAGGAGCCGTCGTCGATCGGAAGGACCCAGCCGATCGACTCGACGCGCGCGAACTGCGCGACGCGCGGGTTCGGCACGACGCGTAAGGTCGGCAGCGCGGCCTCGCTGACGCGATAGAACACCTTGCCGTCGTCCTGCTTGCGCTCGGAGCGGACGAGGACGCCGCGCGGCGATTTCTCGAACGTCACCTCCGGGATCGACGCCATCATGTTGGTGAATTGCGGGCCCGAGAACGAGCCGTGCAGCACCGGCACGTGATAGGGATCGACCACGTTCTCGAAATGCTGCAGCCAGTTGCACGGAATGATGGCGGGGCCACCGCCGCCGATCGAGGAATCATCGGCCTCGACCAGCTCGCCGTCGTCCATTGTCTCCAGGCACTCGTAAGCCGGCAGCACCGGGCGTTTCTCGGCCGGCCCCATATAGGCGAAGATCAGTCCGTAGCGTTCCTCGACCGGATACCAGGGCTGGCGCACCTTGTCCTTGAACTGGCCGCCGTCGGGCTCGCAGGGCTGCTCCAGGCAGTGGCCCTCGGTGTCGAACTTCCAGCCGTGATAGCAGCAACGGATGCCGTCCTCCTCGACCTTGCCATAGTAGAGCGTAGTGCCGCGGTGGCAGCAGCGGGCGTGCAAGAGGCCGGCGCGGCCATGCTTGTCGCGGAACAGCACCAGATCCTCACCCAGAGCGCGCACCTTCCTCGGTGTGTCGGTGGCGTCACCGACGAGCCCGACCGGGTGCCAGTAACGGCGCAGCAGTTCGCCCATCGGCGTGCCGCGCACGACCGAGGTCAGCTCGGTGCGGGTGTGCGCCGGCTTCATCGCATAGGCCGTGCCGAGATCACGATCCCGCTGGGTGATGGTCATGCTGGTCCTCCCGCTTTGGCCCGTGATGGCCGGGCCTTTTCGATGCCTTGGATCCAGAGAAAGATAATTCGATGACAATGTCAACGATCTTCCAAATGCCTCTTAGTCGCATTTGATGAGGCGGGCGGCGGGGCTTGGCAGGCTCGGGCTTTCTTGGCAGAGGTGGATCATGAGCCAGACCGAGAGCAGGGGCGGGGCGACGTCGCCCGCAGACGAGAGCGAACCGTCGGCCCCGATCACCGTGATGCTGTCGTCGCGACTGATGGTGCTTGCCAATCTGCTCAAGCGCGGTGCGATCCTGCGTTACAAGCGCCTCACCGGATTGTCCTCGGTCGAGTTCGGTCTCGTCGCCTCGCTCGGCCGCCGGCCGCCGATGAGCGTGGCGCGGCTTGCCGAGGCCGTCGGCCAGGACAAGGGACAGATCAGCCGCGCGCTGGCAAATCTGCTCTCGCGCAAGCTGATCGTGAAATCGGCTAATCCGAAAGATAGCCGCGAAGTGCTGATCTCGCTGACGGCGGCGGGCCTCGCCGCGCATGATGCGATCGTCGACGGCGCGCAGGAGCGCAACCGGCGCCTGCTGGAACAGCTGAGCGAAGCCGAGTTCCACACGCTGCTGGGTCAAGTCGATCGGCTCACGGCGATCGCCGCCGAGATGCTCGAGAGCGAGAAGAACGCACGCTGATCTCGCAGCGCTCTCTCGACAGGTTGGATCCCTTCTAAGAGTCCTTCTAAGAAGCTTTCAATTAGGGAATTCTCGCGCCCTCCCATAAGCGTCGCCGGTGAGCGCATGCCGTCCGGGGACAGGCGGCATGACGCATCGAACATGCAGCTTCGGGGTGGCGCGTTGAACAGTCTGGGAATGCTGCGGTCGGCCGTGTTGGCGACCGCGTCCGCTTGGGTTTTGATGCCGCAGGCATCGCTTGCACAATCGTCCGCGCAGGGTGGCGCAGCGAGCCTGCCGCCGGTGACCGTCACCGCGCCGGAAGCGCGCCGCCGCGCCGCCACGACCCCTCAGCGCCGCGCGCCGCGGTCGTCGGAGCAGACTGCCAACAGGAACAGGCCGCAGCTGCAGCGCAACGTCGGCTTCGTCGAGACGCCGCGCGGCCCGGTGAACGGCTACGTCGCGGGTCGCAGCTCGTCCGGCACCAAGACCAACACGCCGATCATCGAGACGCCGCAGTCGGTGTCCGTCATCGGCGCCGAGCAGATCCGCGACCAGAAGCCGAACAAGCTCGATGAGGTCCTGCGCTACACCGCCGGTGTGCGGGCGGGAACGTTTGGCACCGACACCCGCAACGACTGGTGGCTGATCCGCGGCTTCAAGTCCGAGGACATCGGACTGTTCCTCGACGGCATGCAGCTGTTCTACACCTCCTATGCGAGCTGGAAGCTCCAGACGCCGAACATGGAGCGGGTCGAGGTGCTGCGCGGTCCGTCCGCGGTGCTCTACGGTGGATCGAGCCCGAGCGGCATCGTCAACGTCATCAGCAAGTTGCCGCCCGCCGAGCCGATCCGCTACGTCGAGACCGGCGTCAACAATTTCGGCAACGCCTATGTCAGCTTCGATTTCGGCGGGCCGGTCGCGACCAGCCCCGAGAACGGCAAGCTGTTCGCCCGCGTGGTCGGCCAGGTCCAGAACGGCGGCACGCAGGTCAACTTCACGCCCGACAACAACTACTTCATCGCGCCATCGTTCACCTGGAAGCCGGACGCCGACACGAGCTTCACGGTGCTGGCCTCGGCCTCGAAGCAGGACACCCGCGGCATCAACTTCCTGCCCTACCAGGGCACGGTGACCAACGCACCGTTCGGCAAGATTCCGACCAGCTTCTTCGTCGGCGATCCCAGCGTCGACAAGTTCACACGCGAGCAGGAGATGCTTGGCTATCAGTTCGCGCGCAATCTCACCGAGGACCTGACGTTCCGTCAGAACGCCCGCTTTGCGCATGTCGACATCACCTACCGCGGCTATGTCGGCAACGATTGGGCCAACATCAACACGGCCACGCTCAATCGGTACAATTGGTATGCAAAGAACACTGCCAATCAGGCCAATCTCGACAACCAGCTCGAGTATCGCTTCAATACGGGCCCGGTCAGGCACACGATGCTGTTCGGCGTCGATCTGAAGGGATACCAGATCGACGACTACCAGGCCTTCGGGGGCGGCGTGCCCGCGATCAACGTCTTCAATCCCGCCTATGGGGCGGCCGAGGTCGCACTGCCGGCCGCTCCGTTCCGGAACTTCCTGATCACTCAGAAGCAGGCCGGCACTTATCTTCAGGACCAGATGAAGCTCGGCAACTTCACGCTGGTGCTGAGTGGCCGCAATGACTGGGTCGAGACGACGCAGGAAACGCGTGACACCGGCGCCACGGTCGGGAGCCGCAACGACAGCAGGTTCAGCGGCCGCGCCGGGCTGATCTACAATTTCGACAATGGCATCGCGCCCTACGTCTCCTATTCGACGAGCTACAATCCGATCATCGGGCTCAACGCCCAGAACCAGCTGTTTCTGCCGGAGACCGGCAAGCAGGCCGAAATCGGCGTAAAGGTCGCGCCAAAAGGCTTCGACGGTTATTTCACGGTCTCGGCGTTCGATCTGGTCCGTCAGAACGTCGCGACGACATTGCCGGGCAGCGTTCCAGTCCTGCAGAACCAGACGGGCGAGGTGACCTCGCGCGGTATCGAGCTCGAAGCGGTGGCCAATGCCACGAAGGAGCTGAAGTTCATCGGCTCCTTCACGGCCTATCATCTCTTCAACAGCAAGGATCTAGATCCGACGCTCGTCGGCAAGACACCGACCAACACGCCTGAGCTCCTGGTCTCGGGCTGGGCCGACTACACCTTCAAGGACGGACCGCTGGAAGGATTTGGTTTCGGCGGTGGCGTTCGTTACATCGGCGCGTCCTGGGCCGACACTGCCAATACCCTCGAGGTTCCCGCGGTGGTGCTCGGCGATCTCGCGGTCCATTACGAATGGCAGAACTGGCGGACGGCGCTCAACGTGATCAATGTGGCCGACAAGATGTATGTCGCGAGTTGCGCGTCGACCACCTCCTGCTTCTACGGCGACCGCCGGCGCGTCACCGCCAGCGTTTCCTACAAATGGTGAGGACAAGTGAGGGCGGCTGACATCTGGTGCCGCAGGTCCTCCACCACGAGATAGATGAGCACCCGGGCTATGCCCCCCAGCCCGAAGCTCATCGGAGCGCGGCGCGCGCGACGGCCCTCCACGTCGCCGCCGCCGCGCTCGCGACCGGTCGGGCTGCAATATATCGCAAGCCCGAGTTGTCTTCGCAGCAGGCAGGCCCGGTCTTGCCGCGATGCATGGCTCGTCTGATCGCTTGCGCCTGTGGATAGGTGTCTTTGCTCCGGGGCGCTCGGCATTATGTCGCCGGGGTGACAGTCAGTCGGGGCCTAATGGCGGCCGCAGCTCGGTTTGGGTGCGCTGCCGCACCAAAAAACCAGGTGCTTTTCTCGTGCAATGCATGGCAAAAAGCTGCCTTGGCTCGCGCGGCCGCAATCTCAGAACGGCTGCCCTGCAAAACGGTGGCCGCCCTTGCTGGCCTTGGCGATCTGCTCCATACCAGCGCGGGGTGATTCCGGGATTTTCACCGTTCTGGGGGCGGCAAAGGGCCTAAAAAGAGCGTGTCTTGCGCCCATTGGTGCACTGCGCTAAGGCTCAGAATAATTCCAAATCGGACGAATCCGTGGCTGTCCCGAGGCTGCGGGAAAAAGGGCTCGCCATGAGCGGCATTCTGCAGAACTATCTTCCACTCGTCGTCTTTATAGGGGTAGCGGGCCTCATTGGCCTCGTGCTGCTGATCGCGCCCTTCGTCGTGGCGTTCCAGCAGCCGGACCCGGAAAAGCTGTCGGCGTATGAGTGCGGTTTCAACGCCTTCGACGACGCGCGCATGAAGTTCGACGTCCGCTTCTATCTGGTCGCCATTCTCTTCATCATCTTCGATCTCGAGGTGGCGTTCCTGTTTCCCTGGGCGGTGGCGTTCGGCAAGCTTGGCGCGACCGGCTTCTGGTCCATGGTGGTGTTCCTCGCCGTGCTGACGGTCGGGTTCGCCTATGAATGGAAGAAGGGAGCACTCGAATGGGATTGAACTCCGTGTCGTCCACAGGTCCGGCTATCGCGCCGGCCCCCAAGGGCATCCTGGATCCGTCGACCGGCCGGCCGGTCGGGGCCAATGATCCGTTCTTCCTCGAGGTCAATTCCGAGCTGTCCGACAAGGGCTTCTTCGTGGCCGCGACCGACGACCTCATCACCTGGGCCCGTACCGGCTCCCTGATGTGGATGACCTTCGGTCTCGCTTGCTGTGCGGTCGAGATGATGCAGGTGTCGATGCCGCGCTACGACGTCGAGCGCTTCGGCTTCGCGCCGCGTGCCTCGCCGCGCCAGTCCGACGTGATGATCGTCGCAGGCACGCTGACCAACAAGATGGCGCCGGCGCTGCGCAAGGTCTACGACCAGATGCCCGAGCCGCGCTACGTCATCTCGATGGGCTCCTGCGCCAACGGCGGCGGCTACTATCACTATTCCTACTCGGTCGTGCGCGGCTGCGACCGCATCGTGCCGATCGACATCTATGTGCCGGGCTGCCCGCCCACGGCGGAAGCGCTGCTTTACGGCGTGCTGCTGCTGCAGAAGAAGATCCGGCGCACCGGCACCATTGAACGCTAAGGTTTTACGTCATGGACGACGCCAAGCTCGACGCCCTGGGGCAGACGATCGTTAGCGCGCTTCCGGGCGCCGCCATCGGTCATTCGGTGGCCTTCAACCAGCTGACGGTTGATGTCGAAGCCAGCAAGATCGTCGAGGTGGTCAAGTACCTCCGCGACGACCCGAACTGCCGCTTCATCAACTTCACCGACATCACGGCCGCAGACTACCCGTCGCGCGAGAAGCGCTTCGACGTGATCTATCACTTCCTGTCCCCGACCCTGAACGCGCGGATCCGGCTCAAGGCCCAGGCCGACGAGACCACGCAGGTGCCGTCGCTGATCGAGGTGTTCCCCGGCGCCGACTGGTTCGAGCGCGAGGCCTACGACCTCTACGGCGTGTTCTTCGTCGGCCATCCCGACATGCGCCGCATCCTCACCGATTACGGGTTCGAGGGCCACCCGCTGCGCAAGGACTTTCCGACCACGGGATTCGTCGAGGTCCGCTACGACGACCAGGAGAAGCGCGTGGTGTACGAGCCCGTCCGGCTCAACCAGGAATTCCGCAAGTTCGACTTTTTGTCTCCGTGGGAAGGAGCCGATTATCCGGTCCTTCCGGGAGATGAAAAAGCGGGACCGAAGGTCTGATCATGAACGAGCAACCGGAACAGCTTCGCAATTTCACCATCAATTTCGGTCCGCAGCATCCGGCCGCGCACGGCGTGCTGCGCCTCGTGCTGGAGCTTGACGGCGAAGTCGTCGCCCGCGTCGATCCCCATATCGGCCTGCTTCACCGCGGCACCGAGAAGCTGATCGAGCAGAAGACCTACCTCCAGGCGATCCCGTATTTCGATCGGCTCGACTACGTCGCGCCGATGAACCAGGAGCACGCCTTCTGCATGGCGGCCGAAAAGCTGCTCGGCATCGAGGTGCCGCGCCGCGGCCAGCTCATCCGCGTGCTCTATTGCGAGATCGGCCGTATCCTGTCGCATCTGCTCAACGTCACCACGCAGGCGATGGATGTCGGCGCGCTGACCCCGCCGCTGTGGGGCTTCGAAGAGCGCGAAAAGCTGATGGTGTTCTACGAGCGCGCCTCGGGCAGCCGTATGCACGCAGCCTTCTTCCGCGTCGGCGGCGTTCATCAGGATTTGCCGCAGAAGCTGGTCGACGACATCGAGGCCTGGTGCGATCCGTTCCTGAAGGTCGTGGACGACCTCGACCGCCTGCTGACCGCCAACCGCATCTTCAAGCAGCGCAACGTCGATATCGGCGTGGTGCCGCTGAAGGAAGCCTGGGAGTGGGGCTTCTCGGGCGTGATGGTGCGCGGCTCGGGCGCGGCCTGGGACCTGCGCAAGTCGCAGCCCTATGAATGCTATGCCGAGATGGATTTCGACATTCCGATCGGCAAGAACGGCGACTGCTACGACCGCTACCTGATCCGCATGGAAGAGATGCGCCAGTCCATCCGCATCATGAAGCAGTGCATCCAGAAGCTGAACGCGCCCGACGGGAAGGGCCCTGTCGTCGTCGCCGACAACAAGGTCGCGCCGCCGCGCCGCGGCGAGATGAAGCGCTCGATGGAAGCCTTGATCCATCACTTCAAGCTCTACACCGAAGGCGTCCACGTGCCGGCCGGCGAAGTCTATGCCGCGGTCGAGGCGCCGAAGGGCGAGTTCGGCGTCTATCTGATCTCCGACGGCACCAACAAACCCTATAAGTGCAAGATCCGCGCGCCGGGCTTTGCGCATCTGCAGGCGATGGATCACATCTGCCGCGGCCATCTGCTCGCCGACGTCTCGGCGATCCTCGGCTCGCTCGACATCGTGTTCGGAGAGGTCGATCGGTGATGGGGCAGCAGGCGCCAATCCAGTTTGACCGCGCCTCGGGGGCCCTTGAAGGGGCCAACCTGTGGGAGCGGACGGCTGCCTTGGCGCTGGTGACGGGATCGAAGATCTCCTCGCACTTCTCGCATATGGGTTACATCGCCTGCGCGAATTTGCTGCGGAAGACGCTGCCCGAGCGCAACATCGCGATCAGGCTCAATCCCGACGCCGTGTTCGAATTCCCTTACGGCGACGGCTATTGGAGCAAGCTGCTCAACCGCTCGTACAATTATGAGGACGAGCTCGAGCTCTTGTTCGCCGACTCCGTCGACGTCGACTACACGCTGCTCGATTGCGGTGCCAATTACGGCTATTGGTCGGTGCTGGTGTCGAGCAAGCCGTTCGGCTCGCACAAGGCGATCGCGATCGAGCCGTCGGGGCAGAACTACCCGAAGCTCGCCAACAACGCCCGCGTCAACGGCAATCGCTTCGAGACCATGAAATGCGCGATCGGCGCCAGCCGCGGCACCGCGCGTCTGTCGGGCACCAAGCACGAAGCCTTCAGCATCGCCGGCGATCCCTCCGCGGGCGGTGAGGAGGTGCCGGTCATCGCACTCGACAATCTGATCGAGGACGGCAAGGTCGCAAGCGCCGGCAAGTACCTGATCAAGCTCGACGTCGAGGGCGTCGAGATCGAGGCGATCAAGGGCGGCGCGCGTCTGCTCCAGGCCGACAGCGTCATCATGTGCGAGGAGCACGGCAGCGACCGCTCTCATGCGGTGTCGCGCTTCATCCTCGAGCAGACCCCGCTGAAGCTGATCGTGTTCGATCCGCGCAGCAACCGGATGGAGACCGTGACCGAGCTGTCGATCCTCGACCGCATCAAGGTCTCGACCCACGTCGGCTACAACGTTTTCGGCACCGCAAGCGCATTTTGGCAGGACAGGATCGAAGCCCTGAATGCGAAAACAGCGCGCCGCATGCAGTGAGAGATTGAAGAGATGTCCGTTCGCCGATTAGCACCGAAGGAAGTCCAGCCCGCGAGCTTTGCGTTCACGGAGGAGAACCTCGCATTCGCCAAGCAGCAGATCGCGAAATATCCGGCGGGACGTCAGGCCTCCGCCGTCATCGCCATCCTCTGGCGTGCCCAGGAGCAGCACGACGGCTGGGTCTCGGAAGCCGCGATCCGCGTCATCGCCGACATGCTCGACATGCCCTACATCCGCGTGCTGGAAGTCGCGACCTTCTACACGATGTTCCAGCTTGCCCCCGTCGGCAAGAAGGCCCACGTCCAGGTCTGCGGCACCACGCCGTGCCGCCTGCGCGGCGCCGAGGATCTGATCCACGTCTGCGAACACCGCATCCATCACGAGCCCTTCCACCTGTCCAAGGACGGCAATTTCAGCTGGGAGGAGGTCGAGTGCCTCGGTGCCTGCGTGAATGCGCCGATGGTGCTGATCGGCAAGGACACTTATGAGGACCTCACCAAGGAAAGCTTCGGCAAGGTGCTCGACGGTTTCGCTTCGGGCAATCCGCCCAAGCCCGGTCCGCAGAACGGCCGCCAGTTCTCGGCGCCGATCACCGGGCCGACCACGCTGAAGGAGAGCACCTGATGGGTGGTCTCTCGCAGCCTTCGGTGCAGGGGAGTGGTGCCATGAAGAAGTGGGGCTTCATCGCGTTGCACGCCGCCGTGGCGGCCGCTTTCATTTTCCTGCTGCAGCGTTTCAGCCTGAACGCGTCGCTGGAATCCAGTCTGCTCTGGGCGCTGACCTTCGCCGTCTGCGCCGCCGGACTTGCCTACAAGCAGACCATTCGTTGATCGGAAAGCACTGATATGCTCGAGGACAAGGACCGCATCTTCAAGAACCTCTACGGCCTCCACGATTGGGGGCTCGAGGGTGCGCGGCGCCGCGGCGCCTGGGATGGCACCAAGAACATCATCGACAAGGGCCGCGACTGGATCATCAACGAGATGAAGGCGTCGGGCCTGCGGGGCCGCGGCGGCGCCGGCTTCCCGACCGGCCTGAAATGGTCGTTCATGCCGAAGGAATCGACCGACGGCCGGCCGAGCTATCTCGTCGTCAACGCCGACGAGTCCGAGCCCGGCACCTGCAAGGATCGCGAGATCATGCGGCACGATCCGCATCTCCTGATCGAGGGCTGCCTGATCGCGAGCTGCGCGATGAACGCGCATGCCTGCTACATCTATGTCCGCGGCGAATTCATCCGCGAGCGCGAGCATCTGCAGGCCGCGATCGACCAGGCCTATGAGGCCAAGCTGGTCGGCAAGGACAACGTCAACGGCTGGCCGTTCGACATCTACGTCGCGCACGGCGCCGGCGCTTACATTTGCGGCGAAGAGACCGCGCTGCTCGAAAGCCTCGAGGGCAAGAAGGGCCAGCCGCGGCTGAAGCCGCCGTTCCCGGCCAATGTCGGCCTGTTCGGCTGCCCGACCACCGTCAACAACGTCGAGTCCATTGCCGTTGCTCCGGACATCCTGCGCCGCGGCGCGGCGTGGTTCGCCGGCATCGGCCGTCCGAACAATGTCGGCACGAAACTCTTCTGCATCTCCGGCCATGTCGAGCGGCCCTGCAACGTCGAAGAGGCCATGGGCATTCCGTTCCGTGAGCTGATCGACAAGCATTGCGGCGGCATCCGCGGCGGCTGGGACAACCTCAAGGCCGTGATCCCCGGCGGCTCGTCGGTGCGCATGGTGCCGGCCGAGCAGATCATCGACACGCCGATGGATTTCGACAGTCTGAGCAAGCTGCGCTCGGGCCTCGGCACCGCGGCTGTGATCGTGATGGACAAGTCCACCGACCTGATCCGCGCGATTGCCCGCATCTCCTATTTCTACAAGCACGAGAGCTGTGGCCAGTGCACGCCGTGCCGCGAGGGCACGGGCTGGATGTGGCGCGTCCTCACCCGCATGGCCGAGGGCCGCGCCCACAAGCGCGAGATCGACATGCTGCTCGAGGTGACCAAGCAGGTCGAGGGCCACACCATCTGCGCGCTCGGCGATGCTGCGGCATGGCCGATCCAGGGGCTGATCGCGCATTTCCGTCACGAGATCGAAGCGCGCATCGACCAATATTCGCACAGGGCCGACATCGACGATATCGGCGTCCGCGATCCCGTGAACATGGTCGCGGCGGAGTAAGAAGAATGACCAAGCTCATCATCGACGGCAAAGAGATCGATGTGCCCGCCGAGTACACGCTGCTTCAGGCGTGCGAGGCGGCCGGCGCCGAGATTCCGCGCTTCTGCTATCACGAGCGGCTGTCGATCGCCGGCAATTGCCGGATGTGCCTCGTCGAAGTGAAGGGCGGCCCCAAGCCGGTCGCAAGCTGCGCCTGGGGTGTGCGCGACTGCCGTCCGGGCCCCAAGGGCGAGCCGCCGGAGATCTCGACGCGTTCGCCGATGGTGAAGAAGGCGCGCGAAGGCGTGATGGAATTCCTTCTGATCAACCATCCGCTGGATTGCCCGATCTGCGACCAGGGCGGCGAGTGCGACCTGCAGGACCAGGCGATGGGCTATGGTGTCGACACCAGCCGCTTCGCCGAGAACAAGCGCGCGGTCGAGGACAAATATCTCGGCGCGCTGGTCAAGACCTCGATGAACCGCTGCATCCAGTGCACGCGCTGCGTTCGCTTCTCGGCGGAAGTCGCCGGCGCGCCCGAGATGGGCGCCACGGGCCGTGGCGAGGACATGGAGATCACGACCTATCTCGAGCACGCGCTGACCTCCGAATTGCAGGGCAATCTCGTCGACATCTGCCCGGTCGGCGCCCTGACCTCGAAGCCCTACGCCTTCGCGGCGCGCCCGTGGGAGCTCGGCAAGACCCAGTCGATCGACGTGATGGACGGCGTCGGCTCGGCAATCCGCGTCGACACCCGCGGTCGTGAGGTGATGCGCGTGCTGCCGCGCATCAACGAGGCCGTGAATGAGGAGTGGATCTCCGACAAGACCCGCCACGTCGTCGACGGCCTGCGCACCCAGCGCCTGGACCGGCCCTATATCCGTGAAGCCGGCAAGCTGCGCGCGGCGAGCTGGACCGAAGCCTTCGCCGCGATCGCCGCCAAGGCGGCGCGCACCGACGGCAAGCGCATCGGCGCGATCGCGGGCGATCTCGCCGGCGTCGAGGAGATGTTCGCGCTGAAGGATCTGCTCGCCAAGTTCGGCTCGACCAATATGGCGGTGCAGGGCGGCGACGCCTTCGACCCCGCGCTCGGCCGCAGCTCCTACATCTTCAACCCGACGCTGGTGGGGGTGGAGCAGGCGGATGCGCTGCTCATCATCGGCGCGAACCCGCGGAAAGAGGCGGCCGTGTTCAACGCCCGCATCCGCAAGCGCTGGCGCGCCGGCGGCTTCAAGGTCGGCGTGATCGGGGCCAAGGTCGATCTGACCTACGACTACGATCACCTCGGCGCGGGCACCGAGACGCTCGGTGATCTCGCGGCCGGCAAGCATTCCTTCATGGACGTGCTGAAGAACGCCAAGCACCCGATCATCCTGGTCGGCGCGGGCGCGGCTTCGCGTCACGACGGCGCCGCCATTCTCGCCAGCGCCGCCAAGCTCGCGCTCGACGTCGGTGCGGTCAAGGACGGCTGGAACGGCTTTGGCGTGCTGCATGAGAGCGCCTCGCGCGTCGGCGCCCTCGATATCGGCTTCTTCGCCACCGGCGGGGGCCTGAACGCCGCGCAGATGACGACGTTCGGCACGCTCGACTTGCTGTTCCTGCTCGGCGCCGACGAGATCAACGCGCCTGACGGTACCTTCGTCGTCTATATCGGCACTCATGGCGACCGCGGCGCGCATCGCGCCGACGTGATCCTGCCGGCGGCCGCCTATACCGAGAAGTCCGCGATCTACGTCAACACCGAAGGCCGCGTTCAGATGACGGGCCGCGCCGCGTTCCCGCCGGGTGAAGCCCGCGAGGACTGGGCGATCGTCCGGGCGCTGTCGGAAGCGCTCGGCAAGAAGCTCGGCTATGACTCGCTTTCGGCGCTGCGCCAGGCGATCTTCAAGGCCGTGCCGCACCTGATCCGTCTTGACCAGATCGAGGCCGGCTCGGCCGACCAGATCAAGAAGCTGGCGGGGAAGGGCGGTTCGCCCGAGAAGGCACCGTTCAAGCCGCTGGTCGAGGACTTCTATTTGACCAACCCAATCGCGCGTGCGTCCGCCGTGATGGCGGAATGCTCGCGCCTCGCCTCCGGGCACATGCTGACCGCAGCGGAGTGAGCGTGATCTGATGGAATTCTTCGAAAGCGCATTCTGGACCGGTTTCCTCTGGCCGCTGATCATCATGGTCGCGGAGAGCGTCTTGGTGCTCGTCGTCCTGCTCGTGGCGATCGCCTACATCCTGCTCGCCGACCGCAAGATCTGGGCGGCGGTGCAGATCCGGCGCGGCCCGAACGTGGTCGGCCCCTGGGGCCTGCTGCAATCCTTCGCGGACCTTCTGAAGTTCGTGCTGAAGGAGCCGATCATCCCGGCCGGCGCCAACAAGGGCGTCTTCCTGCTGGCGCCGCTGGTCTCCTGCGTGCTCGCGCTTGCCGCCTGGGCGGTGATCCCGACCAATCTCGGCTGGGTGATCTCCGACATCAATGTCGGCATCCTCTTCATCTTCGCGATCTCGTCGCTGTCGATCTACGGCATCATCATGGCCGGCTGGTCGTCGAACTCGAAGTACCCGTTCCTGGCCGCGCTGCGCTCGGCGGCGCAGATGGTGTCTTATGAAGTCTCGATCGGCTTCGTCATCATCACGGTGCTGCTCTGCGCCGGCACGCTGAACCTTTCGGCCGTTGTCGAGGCCCAGCATGTCCGCGGCCTTGCCAGCCTGATCGGGCTGCCGCAGCTCACGATCCTGAACTGGTACGTCTGGCCGCTGTTCCCGATGTTCGTGATCTTCTACGTTTCGGCGCTGGCGGAAACCAACCGCCCGCCGTTCGACCTCGTGGAAGCCGAATCCGAGCTCGTCGCCGGCTTCATGGTCGAGTACGGCTCGACCCCGTATCTGCTGTTCATGCTCGGCGAGTACGTCGCGATCGTCACGATGTGCGCGATGGCGACGATCCTGTTCCTCGGAGGCTGGCTGCCGCCGGTCGACCTGCCGCCCTTCAACTGGGTGCCGGGGATCATCTGGTTCTCGCTCAAAGTCTTCTTCATGTTCTTCCTGTTCGCGATGGCAAAGGCGATCGTGCCGCGCTACCGCTACGACCAACTGATGCGCCTCGGCTGGAAGGTGTTCCTGCCGCTGTCGCTGGCGATGGTGGTCGTAGTGGCCGGCGTGCTGCATTTCGCCGGCATCGCGCCGAAGTGAGGGCCGTCATGGGTATCAACGTCAACGCCACTGCACGTTCGCTTCTGCTGTCGGAATTCGTCTCGGCGTTCTTCCTCGCCATGCGCTATTTCTTCCAGCCGAAGCCGACCCTGAACTATCCGTTCGAGAAGGGCCCGATCTCGCCGCGCTTCCGCGGCGAGCATGCGCTGCGCCGCTATCCGAACGGCGAAGAGCGTTGCATCGCCTGCAAGCTCTGCGAGGCGGTCTGCCCGGCGCAGGCCATCACCATCGAGGCCGGCCCGCGTCGCAACGACGGCACTCGCCGCACCGTGCGCTACGACATCGACATGGTGAAGTGCATCTATTGCGGCCTCTGCCAGGAGGCCTGTCCGGTCGACGCCATCGTCGAAGGTCCGAACTTCGAGTTCGCGACCGAGACCCGCGAGGAACTGTTCTATGACAAGGCCAAGCTGCTCGCCAACGGCGACCGCTGGGAACGCGAGATCGCGAAAGCGATCGAGCTCGATGCGCCGTACCGGTGAGGTGAGGGCATGATCCTTCCCGCGCTGTTCTTCTATCTCTTCGCCGGCGTCTGTGTCGCCTCGGCCGTGATGGTGATTGTCTCGCGCAATCCCGTGCACTCCGTGCTGTACCTGATCCTGGCCTTCGTCAACGCCTCCGGCCTGTTCGTGCTGATGGGTGCCGAGTTCCTGGCGATGATCCTGATCGTCGTCTATGTCGGCGCGGTCGCGGTGCTGTTCCTGTTCGTGATCATGATGCTCGACGTGGACTTCACCGAGCTGCGCGAGGGCTTCATCGAGTACCTGCCGGTCGGCCTCGTGATCGGCGGCATCTTCCTGTTCGAGCTGCTGCTCACCGTCGGCTTCTGGGTCATCAATCCCGGCGTCGCCAAGACGATCACGGCGGCGATCCCGGCCAACGTCTCCAATACCGAGGCGCTCGGGCTCGTGCTCTATACGAAGTACATCCACTACTTCCAGCTCTCGGGCATGGTGCTGCTGGTCGCCATGATCGGCGCCATCGTGCTGACGCTGCGGCACAAGGCGAGCGTGAAGCGGCAGGACATCAACGTTCAGAACGCGCGCACGCCCGACATGGCGATGGCGATGCGCAAGGTGGCGCCGGGGCAGGGGCTCCAGGACTCTGACGCGGCGGAGTGGGTGAAATGACGATCGGGCTCGGACACTATCTGGCGGTCGGCGCGATCCTGTTCACGCTCGGCATCCTCGGCATCTTCCTGAACCGCAAGAACATCATCGTCATCCTGATGTCGATCGAGCTGATCCTGCTCTCGGTCAACATCAACCTCGTCGCGTTCTCGACCTTCCTCGGCGACATCGTCGGCCAGGTCTTCGCGCTTCTGGTGCTGACGGTCGCTGCCGCTGAAGCCGCGATCGGTCTCGCCATCCTGGTGGTCTATTTCCGCAACCGCGGCTCGATCGCGGTTGAGGACGTCAATCTGATGAAGGGCTGAGCTCTCAAATGGTTCAGGCAATCGTTTTCCTGCCTCTGCTGGGCGCCATTCTGGCCGGGCTGATCGCGCTGTTCGGCGCGCATGCCCGCAACCCCTCGGGCGACGAGGTCGAGCATCATGGCGACCACGGCCACGCGCACGCCCATGCGTCCGATACGATCAACGAGGATGCGTCCGTCATCCACGAGAGCCATCACGACGACGCCCACGACGATCACGGCCACGGTCCGGTCGAGCCGGCGGCGGCAGGCTCGCGCGGTGCCGAGCTGATCACCACCGCGTTGCTGTTCGTCTCGGCCGCGCTGTCCTGGATGACGCTGGTCGATGTCGGCTTCATGCACCACGACATCAGGATCCAGCTGCTGCCCTGGATCTTCTCCGGCGATCTTCAGGTCTGGTGGACCTTGCGGGTCGACACGCTCACCGCTGTGATGCTGGTGGTGGTGACGACCGTGTCCTCGCTCGTGCACCTCTATTCCATCGGCTACATGGACGAGGACCCGAACCGGCCGCGCTTCTTCGGCTATCTCAGCCTGTTCACCTTCGCCATGCTGATGCTGGTGACGGCGGACAACCTCGTGCAGCTGTTCTTCGGCTGGGAAGGCGTGGGTCTGGCGAGCTATCTGCTGATCGGCTTCTGGTACCAGAAGCCGTCGGCGAATGCGGCCGCCATCAAGGCCTTCGTGGTCAACCGCGTCGGCGACTTCGGTTTTGCGCTCGGCATCTTCGCGATCTTCATGCTGACCAGCTCGACCGATTTCGAGACCATCTTCCATGCCGCGCCCGGCCTGACCGGCAAGACCATCAACTTCCTCGGCTGGCACGCCGATGCGCTGACTCTGACCTGCCTGTTGCTGTTCATGGGCGCGATGGGCAAGTCGGCGCAGTTCCTGCTGCACACCTGGTTGCCGGACGCGATGGAAGGCCCGACGCCTGTGTCGGCGCTGATCCACGCCGCGACCATGGTCACCGCGGGCGTCTTCATGGTTGCGCGCCTGTCGCCGCTGTTCGAGCTCGCCCCGAACGCGCAGGCCGTCGTGATGTTCTTCGGCGCGACCACTGCGTTCTTTGCCGCGACCATCGGCCTCGTCCAGAACGACATCAAGCGCATCGTCGCCTATTCGACCTGTTCGCAGCTCGGCTACATGTTCGTGGCGATGGGAGCAGGGGCCTATTCGGTCGGCATGTTCCATCTGTTCACGCACGCCTTCTTCAAGGCGTTGCTGTTCCTGGGCTCCGGCTCGGTGATCTACGCGATGCACCACGAGCAGGACATCCGCAACATGGGCGGCCTCTGGCGCAAGATCCCCTACACCTATGCGGTGATGGTGGTCGGCACGCTGGCGCTCACCGGATTCCCGCTCACCGCCGGCTACTTCTCCAAGGACGCAATCATCGAGTCCGCCTACGCCTCGCACAACCCGTTTGCGATGTACGGTTTCCTGATGACGGTCGTCGCTGCCGGCCTGACCTCGTTCTACTCCTGGCGCCTGATCTTCAAGACCTTCCACGGCGAGCCGCATGACGAGCATCACTACGAGGCCGCACATGAGGCCCCGCTCTGGATCCTGATCCCGATCGGCGTGCTCGCGGTCGGCTCGATCATCGCCGGCTTCCCGTTCAAGGAGCTGTTCGCAGGTCACGGCATCGAGGAGTTCTTCCGCGAGTCCGTGAAGATGAACCCGCACATCATCGAGGAGATGCACCACATCCCCGAGACCATCGCCGTCCTGCCGACGGTGATGATGGTGCTGGGCTTCCTCGTCTCGTACCTGTTCTACATCCGCCGGCCGTACATCCCTGTGCAGCTCGCTAAAGAGCAGCCGATGCTGTACCAGTTCCTGCTCAACAAATGGTACTTCGACGAGCTCTACGACATCATCTTCGTCCGTCCGGCGAAGTGGATCGGCTATCAGCTCTGGAAGAAGGGCGACGGCTTCATCATCGACGGCCTCGGTCCCGACGGCGTTTCGGCCCGCGTCCTGGACGTCACCCGCAACGTCGTGAAGATCCAGACCGGCTATCTCTATCACTACGCATTCGCCATGCTGATCGGCGCCGCCGGCCTGATCACCTGGTTCATGTTCGGCTTTGGAGGCCAGTAAATGACAACCTGGCCCATCCTATCGGTCACGACGTTCCTGCCGCTGGTCGGCGCGCTGATCGTCTATCTCAGCCGCGGCGATGACGAGGCGGCCAAGCGCAACTCGCGCTGGATCGCGCTCTGGACCACGCTGATCACCTTCGCGGTGTCGGTGATCCTGGTCATGCGGTTCGACCCGACCAATCCCGACTTCCAGTTCGTCGAGAAGGCGAACTGGCTCGCGACCGGCATCACCTACCACATGGGCGTCGACGGCATCTCGCTGCCGCTGGTGATCCTGACCACCGCCGTGATGCCGTTCTGCATCATCGCGAGCTGGAAGGCGATCACCAACCGCGTCCGCGAATACATGATGGCGTTCCTGATCCTGGAAACGCTGATGATCGGCACCTTCTCGGCGCTCGATCTCGTGCTGTTCTACCTGTTCTTCGAAGGCGGCCTGATCCCGATGTTCCTGATCATCGGCGTCTGGGGCGGTCCGCGCCGGGTCTACGCGTCGTTCAAGTTCTTCCTCTACACGCTGCTCGGCTCCGTCCTGATGCTGCTCGCCATCATGGCGCTGTACTGGAATGGCGGCACCACCGACATTCCGACCCTGATGCACACCGCCGTGCCGCGCTCGCTGCAGACCTGGGCCTGGCTCGCTTTCTTCGCCTCGTTCGCGGTGAAGATGCCGATGTGGCCCGTGCATACCTGGCTTCCCGACGCGCACGTCGAGGCGCCGACGGCCGGCTCCGTGGTCCTGGCCGCGATCCTGCTGAAGATGGGCGGCTACGGCTTCCTGCGCTTCTCGCTGCCGATGTTCCCGCTGGCCTCGCACGACTTCGCGCCGCTGATCTTCACGCTGTCGGCCATCGCCATCATCTACACCTCGCTGGTGGCCTTGATGCAGGAGGACATGAAGAAGCTGATCGCGTACTCCTCGGTCGCGCATATGGGCTTCGTCACCATGGGCATCTTCGCCGGCACCATGCAGGGCGTCGCCGGCGGCGTGTTCCAGATGATTTCGCACGGCATCGTCTCCGGCGCGCTGTTCCTCTGCGTCGGCATCGTCTACGACCGCCTGCACACCCGCGAGATCGCGGCCTATGGCGGCCTCGTCAACCGGATGCCGCTCTACGCGCTGACCTTCATGGTCTTCACCATGGCCAATGTCGGTCTGCCCGGCACCAGCGGCTTCGTCGGCGAGTTCATGACGCTGCTCGGCACCTTCAAGGTCTCGATCCCGACCGCGTTCTTCGCCAGTTTCGGCGTGATCCTGTCGGCGGCCTACGCGCTGTGGCTCTACCGCAAGGTCGTGTTCGGGGCGCTGGTCAAGCCGTCGCTGGCGAGCATGAAGGATCTGACCCTGCGTGAATGCGTGATCCTGTTCCCGATGATCGCGCTGACGATCCTGTTCGGCGTCTATCCGAAGCCGGTGCTCGACATGTCGGCCGCCTCGGTCCAGCAACTCGTCAACAACTACAACACCGCTGTGACGGCCGTGAAGGCCGCCGCACTGCTCCAGTGATCGGGCAGGTCAGGATATCGCCATGAGCTTTGAGACTGCAGGTTATCAACTGGCGCCGGTGCTGCCCGAGATCGTGCTCGCGATCGGCGCCATGGCTCTGCTGATGCTGGGAGCCTATCGCGGGCAGGGGACGACCGGTGCGGTCACCTCGCTGGCGGTCGTGCTTCTGGTCGTGGTCGGCGTGCTCGAATACATGCTGCCTGCGGGCAAGCAGGTGACCTTCGGCGGCAGCTTCATCGTCGACGACTTCGCCCGCTTCATGAAGATTCTGGCCCTGATCGGCTCGGCGGTGACGCTGGTGCTGTCGACCGAATTCCTGTCCGACCCGTCGCGCCGGATCTTCGAATACGCCATCCTGGTGCTGCTCTCGACGCTCGGCATGATGGTGCTGATCTCGGCCGGCGACCTGATCTCGCTCTATCTCGGCCTCGAATTGATGTCGCTGGCGCTCTATGTCGTGGCGGCCTCGAACCGGGACAACGCCAAGTCGACCGAAGCCGGCCTGAAGTATTTCGTGCTCGGCGCACTGTCCTCGGGCATGCTGCTGTACGGCGCCTCGCTGATCTACGGCTTCACCGGCACGGTCAGCTTCACTGGTATCGCGGCGGCCGCGACGGTCTCGAATGTCGGCCTCGTCTTCGGTCTGGTCTTTCTGCTCGTCGGCCTCTGCTTCAAGGTTTCGGCCGTGCCGTTCCACATGTGGACCCCTGATGTCTACGAGGGCGCGCCGACCCCGGTCACCGCCTTCTTCGCGTCGGCGCCGAAGGTCGCCGCGCTCGCCGTGTTCACCCGCGTCACGCTCACCGCTTTCCCGGGCATCGTCTCGCAGTGGCAGCAGATCCTGGTGTTCGTGGCGATCGCCTCGATGGCGCTCGGCTCCTTCGCCGCGATCGGCCAGAGCAACATCAAGCGACTGATGGCCTATTCCTCGATCGGTCACATGGGCTTCGCGCTGGTCGGCCTTGCCTCCGGCACGATCGAGGGCGCGCAGGGCGTCCTGATGTACATCGTGATCTATGTTGCGATGACGCTAGGCTCGTTCTCGATCATCCTTGCCATGCGCCGCAACGGCCAGGCGGTCGAGCAGATCAGCGATTTCGCCGGCCTGTCGCGCACCAATCCGCTGCTCGCCTTCATGTTCGCGATGCTGCTGTTCTCGCTCGCGGGCATTCCGCCGCTCGCGGGCTTCTTCGCCAAATGGTACGTGTTCGTCGCCGCCATCAAGGCGAATTTGTTCACGCTCGCCGTCGTCGGCGTGCTGACCAGCGTGGTCGGCGCCTACTACTATCTCGCCATCGTCAAGACGATGTATTTCGACGAGCCGGCCGGCCAGGTCGATCCGGTGCGCGTCGAGGTGAAGACGGTGCTGGCGGTGTTTGGCCTGTTCAACATCCTGTTCGCGCTGTTCGCAGGTCCCGTGGTGAGCGTCGCCTCCGCCGCGGCAAAGTCGCTGTTCTAGGATGGGGTTCGCGCTCGGTCCTCGCGCATCATCCGCGGGCTACAGGCTCGCGGCCTTCGAACGGACCGGCTCGACCAATACCGAGGCGATCGAGCAAGCCAGGCGCGGCGAGCGCGGCCCGATGTGGTTCGTCACGTCGGAGCAGACCGCCGGCCGCGGCCGCCGTCAGCGCGCCTGGATCGCGCCGCGCGGCAATCTCGCCGCCAGCATCCTCGAAGTCACGGACGTGGCTCCCGCCGTCGCCGCCACCCTCGGCTTCGCCGCGGGCCTAGCCGAGGAGGCCGCGCTGGAGAAGGTCAGCCTCGAGGCCGCAATCCGCCTCGGCCCTGATCGTCCGCGCTACGCCCTGAAATGGCCGAACGATGTTTTGGCCGGTGGCAAGAAGCTGGTCGGCATTGGCCTCGAAGCCGAAGCCATCGGCGACCGCCTTGCCGTCGTCGTCGGCATCGGCACCAATGTCGTCGCAGCGCCCGAGGGCATGCCGACGCCTGCGGTGTCGCTGGCCGCGCTCGGGGTGCAGATCAGTGCGGAGGAACTGTTCTCGGCGCTCTCCGACGCCTGGGTCGAGTTCCGCGGCATCTGGGACAATGGAAGCGGCTTTGCCGCGATCCGCAAGCTGTGGCTGGAGCGCGCCGCGGGGCTCGGCGAGCGGGTCGCAATCCACACGGGAGCGATGACGCTGGAAGGCATTTTTGACACGATCGACGACACCGGCTGCCTGATCGTCCGCACTGCGGAGGGCCGCCGCGTGCCGGTGGCCGCGGGCGAGGTGTTCTTCGGTTCGGCCGCGTCCGTAGGAGCTGCGTGATGGCGAAGCCCGAAGAACTGGTGTTTGCGCCGCTGGGCGGCGTCGGCGAGATCGGCATGAACCTGTCGATCTATGGGCTCGGCAGCCGCCAGCAGCGCGCCTGGATGGCGGTCGATCTCGGCGTCTCCTTCGGCGACGAAGAGCACCTGCCGGGCATCGACCTGATCATGCCCGACATCAGCTTCCTGGAGAAGGAGCGCAAGAACCTGATGGGCCTGGTGCTGACCCACGCTCATGAGGACCATTTCGGCGCGATCATCGACCTCTGGCCGAAGCTGAAATGCCCGATCTACGCGACGCAGTTCAGTGCAGCCCTGTTCGAGGCCAAATGCGCCGCCGAGCGCAACGCGCCGAAGATCCCCGTGACGGTGGTGCCGTCCGGCGGCCGCGTCGACGTCGGCCCGTTCAACGTCGAGTTCATTCCCGTCGCCCACTCCATTCCTGAAGCGCATGCGCTGGCGATCCACACCGAAGCCGGCACGGTGCTGCACACCGGCGACTGGAAGATCGATCCGACCCCGACCCTGGGAAGCCCGACCGACGAGAAGCGTCTGCGCGAACTCGGCGAGGAGGGCGTGCTCGCTCTGATCGGCGATTCCACCAATGCGGTGCGCGACGGCCGCTCGCCGTCCGAGGCCGAGGTCGCCCGCACCATCATCGATCTGGTGAAGGCCGCAAAGGGCCGCGTCGCGGTGACGACCTTCGCTTCCAACGTCGCGCGCATCAAGGCCGTCGCTGCCGCTGCCAAGGCCGCCGACCGCGAGGTCGTCGTGGTCGGCCGCGCCATGGAGCGCGTGGTGCAGGTCGCGCGCGAATGCGGCTATCTCGACGGCGTGCAGAATTTCCGCTCACCCGAAGTCTACGGCCATCTGCCGCAGGACAAGGTGCTGGCGCTGTGCACCGGCAGCCAGGGCGAGCCGCGCGCGGCGCTGGCGCGCATCGCCAATGACGACCATCCCGAGATCACGCTGAACCGCGGCGATAGCGTCATCTTCTCCTCGCGCACCATCCCGGGCAACGAGAAGGCGGTCGGCTCGATCATCAACAATCTGGTGCTGCAGGGCGTCGAGATCATCACCGATCGCGACCATCTCGTCCACGTCTCCGGCCACCCCCGCCGCGACGAATTGCGCGACATGATTGGCTGGGTGAAGCCGCAGCTCCTGATCCCCGTCCACGGCGAGGCGCTGCATCTGAACGAGCACGCCAAGCTGGCGCGCGCCGCCGGCGTGCCGCGCGTGCTGGTGGTCCGCAACGGCGACCTGATCAAGCTCGGCCCGGGCGATCCCGGCATCATTGGCGAAGTGCCTTCCGGCCGCCTCTACAAGGACGGCACGATCCTGGAGGATTCCAAGTCCCGCGCCGTGGTCGAGCGGCGGCGCATGGCGTTTTCCGGCTGTGCCTTCGTCGCCATCGCCATGACCGAGCAGGGCGAGCTGGCCGACGATCCCGAGGTCGATCTGGTCGGCATCCCCGATAAGAACAGGGCAGGCGAGCCCTTCGACGACCTCGTCTTCGATGCCGTGGTCTCCACCATCGAGGGCCTGCCGAAGGCGCGCCGCCGCGACCCCGACGCATTGGGCGAGTCTGTGCGACGTGCTGTCCGGGCCGTGATCAACGAACATTGGGGCAAAAAGCCCCCCTGTCTGGTACACGTACTGACAGTATAATTTGGGCATGATCTTCTCGGAAAACCGCTTCACATTTTTCCGGATCTTGCCTTAGGGGAGAAGACACATGCTGGGCCGGCTCAACCATGTCGCGATCGCGACCAAGGACGCCGTCAAGGCCGCCAGGATCTATGGCGCCGCGTTCGGCGCCGAGATTTCGGAGGCTGTCGCGCTGCCAGAGCACGGCGTGACCACCGTGTTCGCGACGCTCCCCAACACCAAGATCGAATTCATCGAGCCGCTCGGCGAGACCTCGCCGATCGCAAAATTCCTCGAGCGCAATGCCGACGGCGGCATCCACCATGTCTGCTACGAGGTCGTCGACATCGTCGCCTCGCGCGACACGCTGGTGAAGGAGGGCGCGCGGGTGCTCGGCGACGGCGTGCCGAAGATCGGCGCCCATGGCAAGCCGGTGCTGTTCCTGCACCCGAAGGATTTTTCCGGCGCGCTGGTCGAGATCGAGCAGGCATAGGGCCGAACCATGGCCATCCAGATCTCAACCGCGATCGCAATCTACTTCGTCATCTGGTGGGTCGCGCTGTTCCTGACGCTGCCGTTCGGCGTGCGCAGCCAGCACGAGGATGGCGTCGGTGCGCCCGGCACCGACCCCGGTGCGCCGATCCTGACGCGGATGGGCCGCAAGCTGATCTGGACCACCATCATCTCGGCGATCATCTACGGCCTCGGCCTCGCGGCCTATCACGCCGGCTATCTCTCGATCGAGCGCCTGTCGAAATTGATGGGAATGCCTTTCTAGACGTTCTTGCTAGACGTTTTTGCCGACGACATTGTTTGGGGGGAACGAATGGCTTTTCAGAGGATCGTCATTGCACTTCTGGTGCTGATCGTCGCCGGCATCGGCGCCATCGGCTATTTCGAATGGCGGATGGCCGCGCAGGTGCGCACCCTGAAGGCGTTTGTCGAGGGCTATGTCTTCAACAAAGCCGTGATGGCCTGCGAGCAGGCCAAGAACTCGACGCCGTTCAAATGGAACGGGGGCAAGAGCACCTCGGTGATCGGCCTGAACTCGGCCAAGCTGGACAAATACACGGTCAGCGCCAGCTACACGCTGGTGGCGGACAGCGTCTATTGTGATTACGATCCGATCAAAAGAAAGGCCGAGATCGGCTCCAGCTTTTTGGAGCGGGAGTAACGATCCGGCGCTGGCAGGCATGAGCGCGCCGCCGCCTGCTCGATGCGGCGCGAGTTCGCGCACGCCCGATCGGCCGCTTACGCAGTCGGGCTAGATCGCTCGGCGTTGTCGGCCGGCGATGAGCCCGTAGACGAACAGCACGATGATCGCGCCGACGACTGCACCGATCAGTCCCGCACCTTCTTCGGCACGATACCAGCCGAGCGCCTGCCCGAGATAAGTCGCAACGAAGGCGCCGACGATCCCGAGGATGGTCGTCAGGATGAAGCCGGACGGCTCGTTGTCGCCAGGCATGATGAACTTGGCGATCACGCCGGCGACGAAGCCGATGATGACTGTCCAGAGAAGACCCATTTCCACACCTCTTCCAGGTTAAGCGGCAACAGCTATGCCTCAGGCAGACGTCCATCCGGCGTGTATTTGTCGACCGCCGAGGGCAATTCCCGGGATAGCCTTGTGAGGATCTCGTCTTGCGAGAGCCCCGTCTGCTGTTCGAGCTTCTCCAGAACGTCGGAGCCGATCGCATTCCTCAGCTCAGGCGACGAAATCTCCTTGTTGGGTCCGGGCTTCACCCATGAATCGGCGACTTCACCCTGGCCGTTCTGGTTGAACCGCTCCAGGAGCTCGCCAATGCCGCCATTGAGCAGGCCCCCGATCCCGCCCGCGCCGAGCATGCCGCCCAGGTTGCCGAGCACTCCCCCAGGGGGCTGCTGACCGCCCGCGGACGAGCCGCCGGTCGCACCTTTCAGCAGCTCAGCCAACTTGTCGCGGTTCTGATAGCCAGCCATAGCCAGCATCGCCAGAAGGGCAGTCATGGAGGGCATCCCGCGGTTCATTGGCAACTCCTTTAAAATCTCAGAAACGCAAAACTGTCTCAGCCCGCTTGTGTTCCAAAAATCGGCAAATCGTGGGCTCGCGGCCGCGCGGCCCGGCCTGGTCGCCCGACACGGAGAACTTTGCCTGCAACTGCTCCTGGCGTGCGCCGGCGACACTCAGGTGGCGGACCGCCTTGATTGCGATTACGATCCGATCAAAAGAATGGCCGGGATCGCCCAAGCTTCCCAGGAGCGGGAATTGCGATCAGGCCATGCCAAGCATGGGGTGGGATCGTCATGACCGGGGACCGGGCAGCGGACTATCGAATTCTGCATGAAGCGGCGCTGCGGGATTATCTGGCAGGCCTTCCTGATATCGCCGCACTCCTGGGCGGCGAACCGGCCTCCTGGGAGATCACCGAGGTCGGCGACGGCAATCTCAATCTCGTCTTCATCATGAAGGGCGCGCGCGGCGGCGTCGCTGTCAAGCAGGCGCTGCCTTATGTGCGCCTCGTCGGCGAAAGCTGGCCGCTGCCGCTGTCGCGGGCCCATTACGAATATCTGGCTCTGTCCCGGCAGGCCCAGCTCGCGCCCGGCCTCGTGCCGGCTTTGCTGCATCACAACGAGGCCCTGGCGCTGACGGTGATGGAGCTGCTCGAACCCCACATCATCATGCGCAAGGGGCTGGTTGCGGGAACGCAATATCCAGGCTTCGTCGGTGACATCACCACCTTCATGGCGCGAACGCTGTTCTTCACCTCCGACCTCGCGCTGTCCGCGGCCGAGAAGAAGCAGGGCATCGCCGCGTTCGCCGGCAACCATGCGCTCTGCAAGATCACCGAGGATCTGATCTTCACCGATCCCTACCGCATCGCCGAACAGAACCGCTGGACAGCGCCGTATCTCGATGCGCTCGCTGCAAGCCTGCGCGATGACATGGAGTTGCATGTCGCGATCTCCCGGCTGAAGCTGAAGTTCATGGCAGGCCCCGAGGCGCTGCTCCATGGCGACCTCCACACCGGCTCGATCATGGTGACAGACCACCAGACGCGGGTAATCGATCCCGAATTTGCGTTCTATGGTCCGATGGGGTTCGACGTCGGCGCCGTGATCGCCAACCTCGTGATGGCTTATTTTGCCTCCGCCGGCCACGAGCGCTCACCGGGCGAGCGGGCTGCGTTCGAGGCCTGGGTGCTGGAGACGGTCGAACAGGTCTGGAACGAGTTTGCACGAAAGTTCCTCGACCTCTGGCGGGCGAATGGCACCGGTGATGCCTATCCGGTCTCACTCTTTGCCGGCGCGCAGGGCGCTGCGCGCCTGGAGGCCGAGCGGCAGGTCTACATGCAGCGTCTGTTCGCCGACACCGCCGGCTTCGCGGCCGCAAAGACCATCCGCCGCATCTTCGGCCTTGCCCACAACATCGATTTCGAGCTGATCGAGGACCCGAAGAAGCGCGCCGTCAGCGAAGCCCGCGCGGTGCGGCTCGCACGGGCGATGATGGTGGAGACGGGGACGTTTCGGACAATCGCCGATGTTACAGGTGCTGCGCGAAGATTGCGGGATTGGCAGCCGGAGCTAGCGGGTTGACGACGTCGCGAAGGATGGACCCGCATACTCCGTCATTGCGAGGAGTCGCGACAAAATTGCGTAGCAATTTTGCGCTGATGCGACGAAGCAATCCAGACTGCCACCGAGATTCTGGATTGCTTCGCTTCGCTCGCAATGACGGGGAGGGAGCGCAGGCTGGCCCTTAATACAGCCGCATCGGCAGCGGGACGCCCTCGGGTCCGACCAGCAGCCCCCAGGTCTCGTTGGCCGCGACCTCGAACGCACGCGTCTGGGCCGCGCTGCCTTTGAGCTTGAGGGTGACCTTGTACTTGCCCGGCGGCAGATCGATCTTCTGGCCATTAGGCAATTTGTCCGCGGCGGCGTCGGAGTCCATCAGGTTCTCTCCGGCGTGAGCCGCCAGTCTGATGGTTCGCTCATTGACCGTGATGTCGGCCGCTTCATCGGTCTTGTTGCCGAGCAACAACATCACTTGTCCCGGCGCCGGCCGGATTTTGGCCGTGGCGGCCAACGGCTTGCGCAGCGCAAGGTCCGCGATCGTTGTGTTGTCCTGACGGACGAGCCGGAGCAGCGCCGGCCCGTCCGACGTCGTGAAGGCGACAACGGCCCTGTCTGGCTCGACGACCGCACCGTCGTTCTCGGTCCAGCCGCGCTTTTCGAGTGCAGCGCGATAGAAGCCGAGAACGGCCTCGAGACCGAGCGGCGTCTCGACGTGAGCCGACCTCATGAAGGGCGAATTCTTCGCGGTCATCAGGGCCCAACGGTCGACCAGCGGCAGGCCCATGTCGTCGGACATTTTGGCCTCGAATGTCCGGCTCGTGGCTTGTGTCAGAAGCCCGATAGTGCCGCAGAGCAGGCGCTCGCCAAGATAGTCCGGGGCGCAACGGTCCCTTTTCGCCCACCATGTATCGTCGACAAATCCGCTTGACCGCTTGGTGTGGGACCAATTGATTTGAATGTTTTTCGTCGCGCCGTCGCGGGCAGGGTCCAGCGTGACGGGGATCGCCATCGCCGCTGTCGCGGCGACCAGACTGCCGGCGAGCAGAATACCTAGCGTTCGGCGGGTCATTTTTTGCGCGATCCCTTGGGCTCAGATAACGATCCTGAGCTTGGTCGCGTCGATCACGGAAAATGTTCACTATCCCTGGTCGCCGGATGACGCACCGCGTCAATCGACGGCTTGCATCGCCGGACGGATGCAACCTGACTTCCGGGTCCTCCATCGAAGAGCCGCCTTCCGCAACTGACATTGGTCTCCATCAAAAACGAAGCTTGCGCTCGACGGGCAACGAATGATCAAATCCCTGATCGGAATACCTGCGCTGGTGGGGACACACACACATGATGTTCAGGATGATGGCGATCGTCGCGGGCTTGGGACTGGCGCTCGATGGATCTGCGGAGGCCCAGACGCCGCGCAAGGGCGGAACCATCCGCATGACAGCGCCCTATGGCTCGAGTTTCACCAGCCTGGACATTCACACCACACAGCGCGCCCAGGACGAGATCTACGCCAAGGCGCTGCATCGTTCGCTCTACATCTGGAATTCCGCGGAAGGAAAGCCGGTCCTGGAGCTTGCCAAGGAGGATGTGGTCTCGGGCGGAGGCCTCGTTCACACCTTCAAACTGCGCGATGACGCCTATTTCCACAATGGCCGCAAGATGACGGCCGACGATATCATCTGGTCCTACACCCGCATCATGGACGGCACCAAGGCCTATCCCGGCGCGCGGTTTGTCCGCGTGATCGAGGGCGCGGCCGCGGTCGAAAAGGGCCAGGCCAAGGAGATCTCCGGGCTGAAGAAGATCGACGACCTCACCGTTGAGATGAAGCTGACCGAGAAGGTCGATCCCGGCTTCTACTTCTTCACCGCGCTGACCTCGATCTATCCCGCCGACGAGGGTGCCAAGGAGAGTTTTATCCAGAAGCCGATCGGTCTCGGGCCCTTCAAATTCGTCGAGCACGTACCGGGATCGCGCATTGTCCTGGAGCGGTGGGACCGGTTCTACAAGCCCGGCAAGCCCTACGCCGACAAGATCGTCGTGTCGATCATGGGCGAGGCCGCGGCGCGCGATGTCGCCTTCCGCAACAAGGAGGTCGACACCTCGGTGCTCGGGCCCGCGCAGTATGTGGCCTACCAGTCCGACGCCAATCTCAAGGGCACCATCGTCGAGGTCGCCGAGGTCTTCACCCGCTACATGGGGATGAATCCGTCATTCAAGCCGTTCGCCGACAAGCGCGTGAGACAGGCGATCAACTACGCGATCGATACCGACCTGATCATCAACAAGCTCGTCAAGGGCAAGGCCTATCGCGCCACCAGCTGGCTGCCGCTGACCTCGCCCGCTTACGACAAGGCGATGAAGCCGTACGCTTACGATCCCGCCAAGGCGAAGCAGCTGCTTAACGAGGCCGGCTATCCCAACGGCTTCGAGTTCGAATGGACCACCAGCCAGAACGAAAGCTGGGGCTTGCCGATCGTCTCGGCCGTGATCCCCATGCTGGACAAGGTCGGCATCAAGGCGAAGGTCAAGCAGGTTGAGACCGCGGTGCTGGCGGAGGTGGTTCGCACCGGCGACTACCAGGCCTTCATCTATTCCCAGGCGAGCGGCCCCGATCCCCAGGCGGCCCTCAAATGCTTCCACTCGTCGACGCCGCAGCCAGCCTGCAACTACATGATCTTCAAGAACGCCGATTTCGACAAGATCGTCGACGAGGCCGGGCAGGCCGACGACCCGGCAAAGCGCGCCCAGCTGCTGCAAAAGGCCAATGCGCTGCTCTATGAAGAGGCACCGGTCTGGTTCTTCAACTACAACAAGGCGGTCATGGCGGTTCAGCCATGGCTCAAGGGGATTCAGCTGAACGCGACGGAGCTGACCCATCAGAACGTCGAAGACCTCTGGGTCGACGAGACCTCGCCCGCGAAGTGACATGCGCTCTCGCGCTCCCTCCGTCGCCACAGACGATGGAGGGAGAGAGGAAAAGTGCCGATGCTCTCCTTCCTGTTCCGTCGCCTGCTGCAGACCGTTCCGACCGTGCTTGCCGTCGTGCTGCTGGTCTTCGTGTTGTTCAGCGTGGTTCCCGGCAGCATCGTCTCCTCCATGAGCGACGACAGCGATCCGCAGGTCGAGCTGCGCATGAAGAAGCAGCTCGGCCTCGACGATCCCGTTTACGTGCGTTTCGGCGTCTACATTGCCAAGCTCGCGACCGGTGATTTCGGCACCTCGTTCCGGACCCGCGAGCCTGTCACGACCATGATCGCCAAGCGGGCTTGGCCGACGCTGCAACTGATCTTCGCGGCCATGGCGTTTTCCGTCGTGATCGGCGTGCCGCTTGGCTTCATCGCGGCCCTGCGACCGGGCGGAATCGTCGATACGCTTGCCATGGTCGTCGCGGTATCGGGCCTTTCCATCGCCAAATTCTGGCTCGGACTTGTTCTGATGTACCTGTTCGCGTTGAAGCTCGGCTGGCTGCCGAGTTTCGGCTATGGCGACGGCGGACTGAAATATCTGCTGCTGCCGGCCGTGACCCTCGGCGTCTCGCCCATGGCGCTGTTTGCCCGGACGACGCGCGCCGCGGTCCTCGAGATCATGACCGCCGATTTCGTCCGCACCGCGCGCTCCAAGGGCATGAGCGAGACGCGGGTGGTGAAGTGGCACGTGATGCGCAACGCGCTCGTCATCATTCTCACCACCGTCGGCCTGCAATTCGGCGCGCTGATGGGGCAGGCGGTCGTGGTCGAGAAACTGTTCTCGTGGCCAGGCATCGGCTCATTGCTGGTCGACAGTGTCTTGCAGCGCGACATTCCGGCGGTCCAGGGCTCCATTCTCGTGGTGGTGCTGGCCTTTCTCGCGATCAATCTGCTGATCGACGTGCTCTACGGCGTGATCGATCCCAGGATCAGATACGCATGAAGCTCCGCGCCAATCTCGTCATCGGTGGGGTGTTGTTCGCGCTGGCGATCCTGGTCGGTTTGCTCGCGCCCTGGCTGGCGCACACCGATCCCGTCATGGACGCGAATTTGATGAACGCGGAGGAGCCCCCGAGCTGGACCTGGTGGTTCGGGACCGACGACCAGGGCCGTGACATCTATTCCCGCGTCGTGTACGGCGCGCGGGTCTCGCTGACGGTTGGCATCATCTCGCAGCTCATCAACAGCGTCATCGGCGTGGCCCTGGGGCTGAGCGCCGGCTATTTCGGCGGCTGGTGGGACGATATCGTCAACGCCCTGACCAACCTCATGCTCGCGATCCCCTCGCTGATCTTCGCGCTGGCGATCATGGCGGTGCTCGGACCCGGCCTGACCAGCCTGCTGATCGCACTCGGGCTGACCAACTGGTCCTTTACGTGCCGGATCGCGCGGGCCTCGGCGCTGTCGCTGAGGAGCCAGGGTTACGTGCAGGCTGCGACCGTGCTGGGCTACGGCGATCTGCGCATCATGATCACGCAGCTGCTGCCGAACATGCTGGGCCCCATCATCGTTATCGGCACGCTGGGTATGGGCAGCGCGGTGTTGTCCGAAGCCGCATTGTCGTTCCTCGGCCTCGGCGTCCGTCCGCCGTTTCCCAGCTGGGGCAGCATGCTGTCGGAGGCCCGCGAGCAGATCACGACGGCGCCGTGGCTCTCGGTGTTTCCGGGCCTGGCCATCTTCCTGACGGTGCTTGGCCTCAACCTGCTCGGTGATGGCCTGCGCGACATTCTCGATCCCCAATCGCGGAGCCGGCGGACATGACCGGCTCGCCGCTGATCGAAGTCGAGGATTTGCGCATCGATCTCGACGACGGATCGAGGCGCGTCGCGGCGGCCGAGGGCGTTTCGTTCCGCATCTCACGCGGCGAGACGTTCGGCCTCGTCGGCGAATCCGGTTGCGGCAAGAGCATCACGGCGCTCGCCTTGATCGGGCTGTTGCGGCCGCCGCTCTCGATCGGCGGCGGCCTCATCCGGTTCGAGGGACAGGAGATCCAGCACCTTTCGGCGGCCAAACAGCGGGAGCTGCGCGGCAACCGCATCGCCATGATCTTCCAGGAGCCGATGACGGCGCTGAACCCCGTCTCGCCCGTGGGTCGGCAGATCGCCGAGATGTTCGTGCTGCACAAGGGCAAGAGCTGGCGGGAAGCGAGCCGGCTGGCGGTCGAGGCTCTGGCGAGCGTCCGCGTCCCCGCGCCCGAGCGCCGCGTCCACGATTACCCGCATCAGCTCTCCGGCGGCATGCGACAGCGCGTGATGATCGCGATTGCGCTCGCCTGCGGTCCGGATCTCCTCATCGCCGACGAGCCGACCACGGCGCTCGACGTCACCGTGCAGGCCGAGATCATCGAGCTGATGCGGAATTTGTGCGCCGAGCGTGGAACGGCCATCCTGATGATCAGCCACGATCTTGGCCTGGTCGCAAACGTCTGCCGCCGCGTTGCCGTGATGTATGCCGGCCGCATCGTCGAGGAGCGCGGCTCAGCCGATATTTTTCGAGCTCCCTCGCACCCCTATACGCAAGGCCTGGTCGCCTCGCTGCCGCGGCTCGGCAGCCGCGCTGCGCTCGGGCGCACCAGGCTCAAGGAGATCGCGGGCGTCGTCCCGGCGATCACGAATTTCCCTGATGGCTGCCGGTTCAATCCGCGCTGCGCGCAGGCGACCGAGATCTGCCGGACAGTCGTGCCGGAGACGGATGTACTGGACGCGGGCGGTCTGGTCAGGTGTCATCACCATGCATGAGCCGCAAAGCATGCTGGGTGACCGAAGGCCGGACGATGACCTCATCCTCAGCGTCGAGGATCTCGCGGTTCACTTTCCGCTCGGCGGCGGCCTGCTGGGCCGCGGCAAGCGGATGCTCCGGGCTGTCGATGGCGTCGATCTCAAGCTGAAGCGCGGCGAATGCCTCGGCCTCGTCGGTGAGTCCGGCTCCGGCAAGTCGACGGTCGCATTGTCGATCCTTGGCCTGCTGACGCCGACGCGCGGCCGCATCGTGCTGGACGGGCAGGTCGTGAGGAGCAGGCAATCCGGCGATCGGAAGGCGTTGGCGCGCACCGTGCAGATGGTGTTTCAGGACCCCTACGCCTCGCTCAATCCGCGCCAGACCGTTCGCCGCACGCTGGAGGATCCCCTGCGTGTGCACGGCGTCACCGCGAAGAGCGAGATCGAGGATCGCGTCGCGACCATGCTGCGGCATGTCGGCTTGCGGCCCGAGCAGTCGGGCCGCTACCCGCATGAATTCTCCGGCGGCCAGCGCCAGCGCATCGGCATTGCCCGTGCGCTGATCCTCAACCCGAAAATCGTCATCTGCGACGAGCCGGTCTCGGCACTCGACGTCTCGATCCGCGCCCAGATCATCAACCTGCTGCTGGAACTGAAGGACACTCTCGGCCTGTCCTACATCATGATCAGCCACGACCTCGGCGTCGTCGAGCACATGAGCGACCGCGTCGCGGTGATGTATCTCGGCCGCATCGTCGAGAACGGCCACTGGCGCGAGATATTCGAACGTCCGGCGCACCCCTATACGCAGGCCCTGATCGCCGCGATTCCTGATCCGCTACACCATGCCCCGCTGGCGACCACCGGCGGCGACCTTCCCAACCCGCTCAATCCGCCGAACGGCTGCGCCTTCAGCCCAAGATGCCGTTATGCGGAGGCGGTGTGCCGCCGCGAGCCGGGGCCGCTGCTGGAGACGCGAGCCGATGGACATGGCGTGAGGTGCTGGCGGAGTGAGGAGATTGCGGGGCGGATGGCTTTGACGTCGACCGATTAGCACGCAGAAGCAGAAGCGTGTTGCCCGTCAAAATCCGCCGTGCAGGAGTTCGAGAAACGCTGGAGGTGACGCTGCCAGCGCCGCTCCTATGCAGAATCCGACAGTCCCGAGCGCGATGGCGCCCGGCCAGGCGTGGTGAGTCCAACCATAGTCGCCGCCGATCGCCACACAGACGCCGATGATCGAAACAGCCCAGGCGATTTGCGCAGCAACTTTAACAGTTGTGATCATCGGCTCTTAACCTATCGCGGTTCGTCGCTGACGATTGTCTGCTGGCTCGTGATGTATAGATAGGGGGACTGGCTGGAATGGAAGCCGTGGTACGCAACGTAAGCAACATCCCGACTGGCCGGACCTATGCGGGCTTCGCGCTGGCGTGGATCTGCGTGATCTTCGTCGTCTACTTGCTCTGCATTGCAGTGTTTGCGGCTGGCCACCGGATCATAGGCCTGTTGATCGTTCTACTCACCGCTTATGCCCTTGCCCGGCATGCTATGTGGATTGGCAAACGCGCTAGGCGGGGGCTCGTTCGCAGGCGGTGAGTCCGTCATTAACTCACATCGAGGGCCGCGCACTATCGCGACGTTCCTGTCGAACGCTCCAAACCCGCACGCGCCGCGATTGTGACGTCTTGCCCCTGCTTTGCCCGACAAGTAAACGTCAGCGCTGCGGCAGTCCCTCACTTGACGTTTCGATAAGCAGCTGAACTTCCTTACAGTTTCTACTGTGCCTGGGGTTGTTTTCGCATTTTTTGTTTTGGGCTCGTCTAGTCCGCCGCCTTTTCCCTCAGCCGCTGCGCATAGACGTTGATGACAAGCGCTGCCAAGAGGATCAGGCCGCGGATCAGGATCTTCAGGAAGCTGTCGATGTTGACGTGGTCGAGGCCGTTGTTGAGAACACCGAGCACGAAAAGCCCGACGATGGTGTTGCCGATGCCGCCGCGGCCGCCGAACAGGCTGGTGCCGCCGACCACGACGGCGGCGATGGAGTCGAGCAGATAGGTGTCGAACTCGTTCTGCTGCGCGCTGCCGAAATGGGCGACGCCCAGCATGCCGCCGATGCCGGAACACACCGCCGAGATCACCATGACGGCGCCGAGGATGAGCTTGACGTTGAGGCCGGAATATTCGGCCGCTTCGCGGTTGCCGCCGACCATGTAGACGTAACGGCCGAAGCGCGTGTAGGTCAGCACCAGATGGCCGCCGAGCAGCATCAGCGCGGCGATGATGACGAGCCAGGGGATGCCGCCGATCGAGCCCGAGCCGAGCGTGGTGATCAGGCTGGGCACCTTGTAGGCGATCTGGCCGCGCACCAGCAGCGCGGAGATGCCGGCGGCGATCTGCATCATCGCCAGCGTCATGATGAAGGAGGGGATGCCGATCACGGTCAGCCCCAGCGCGTTGACGAGGCCGAGCAGGGCGCAGAGCAGGATCGACAGGATGATCGCGACCGCGCCTGGCAGGGGAATGTTGGCGATGTTGACGTAGGATTCCTGCAGCGTGAAATAGGCGACCGCGATGCCGGTGACGTTGGCGATGCTGGCGATCGAGAGGTCGATCTCGGCGCAGAGGATCACGAAGGTGAGGCCGACCGCGATGATGCCCGTGACCGACACTTGCGTGAGGATATTGCCGAGATTGTCGAGCGTCGCGAAGGAGGGGCTTGCGAAGGCGAAGAAGCCGGACAGGAAGATCAGGGTCAGGAACGGGGCGATGTTGCGCATCTGCGAGCGCAGGAAGGGCGCAACGCCTCGCGCCCGCTGCCCCGCCGCCAAAGCCGTTTCGCTGCTCATGTGCTTCTCCGTCACGCCGCTTCCAGCAGGCGGTCCTTGCTGACCGGCTCGTTCTTGAATTCCCGCACCAGTGCGCCGCGCTTGAGCACGAGAATGCGGTCGGCCAGCGACAGCACCGTTTCAGGCTCAGTCGACAGCACGATGATCGCAAGCCCCTTGGCGCGGAGGTCGCGGACGATGTTGATGACGTCGTTCTTGGCGCCGACATCCATGCCGCGGGTCGGCTCGCACAGCACCAGCAGCTTGGGCGGGTAGGTCAGCCATTTTGCCAGCGCCACCTTCTGCTGGTTGCCGCCGGAGAGCATGCCGAGGTCGAGGCCGACCACCGGCGGCCGGATCTGCAACTGCTCGACCTGGCGCTGCGCGATGTCGCGTTCCTGCGCCGGCTTGAGCAGCAGCGCCGAGATGCGGTCGAGAATGCTGATCGAGATGTTCTTGTAGACCGGCTCCTGGTGAAACAGCATGTCGCGGCGGCTCTCGGGCACCAGCGCCACGCCGGCGCGCCGCGCCGCCGCCGTGCTGGCAAAGGTTTTTGGCTTACCCTCGACGAGAAGCCCGCCGCTATCAGGCTTCAGCTTGCCGAACAGGATTCTCGATAGCTCCTGCTGGCCGCAACCCATGAAGCCGTAGATGCCGAGCACCTCGCCGGCGCGCGCCTCGAAGGAGATGTCCTTCAGGCTACGGGCCAGTGACAGCTGGTCGACCTTCAGAACCACCGAGCTGTCGCTCGGCTGCGGCAGCATAAGGTCGTCGGTGTAGCTGTGCTCGAGCGCCTCGCCGCCGCGCCCGATCATGGCCTCGATCAGCGCGCCCTTGCTGGTTGCGGCGCTTGCCGTCTCGGCGACCTTCCGCCCGTTGCGGAACACGGTCACCGTGTCGGACACGCGCAGGATGTCCTCGATGAAATGCGAGATGAAGACGATGCTGGTGCCTTCTTCACGTAGCCGCCGCAGCGTCGCGAACAGCCGCTCGACCTCGGGCGGAGAGAGGGCGGAGGTCGGCTCGTCCAGGATGACGATGCGGGCCCCGGAGAACAGCACGCGCGCAATCTCGATCAGCTGCTGCAGCCCGATGGGCAAGTCACCCAGCCGGCTCATCGGATCGACGTCGATGCCGAAGCGGGCGAGCTGCTCGCCGGCCTCGCGCGCCATGCGCCGCCACTGCACGAGGCCAAGGGCGTTGGTTGGCTGGTTGCCCAGGAAGACATTCTCGGCGACCGTGAGATCAGGCGCGACACTGAGCTCCTGATGCACCATGGCAATGCCGGCCGCATGCGCATCGCGCGCCGAGCGGAAATGTGTCTCCTTCCCGTCGATCAGGAAGCGGCCGGAGAATTCGGTGTGCACGCCGGCGATGATCTTCATCAGCGTGCTTTTTCCAGCCCCGTTCTCGCCGACGAGACCATGGATCTCGCCGGGATGGAGCGCGAAGTCGACACCACGAAGCGCTTCGACGCCGCCGAAGCTCTTCGTGATGCCCTGCAGTTCAAGGATGGGCGAACGCACCTCGGGCATGAAAGCTCAGATCAGGAAGTGATCCTGCATCCACTGCATCCCGGCGGCGTTGGCCTTGGTCACCACCGGACCGTCGGTGACGACGTTCTTGGGGATGCCCTGGCCGCTCTTCTCGCCGCCAACTACGGCCGACACGCCCGCGATGATCGCGCCGCCATGGATGCGGCAGGAGGGATTGCGGACGGTCGCGAACATGCGGCCTTCGCTCACCGCCTGGATCGCCGGCGGCATGGCATCGACGCCGCCGATCAGGATGTTGGTGCGGCCCCGCGCCTTCATGATGTTGGCAGCCGCGAGTGCCATGTCGTCATTGTGGAAGAACGCCGCATCGATCTGCGGATACTTGGTCAGATATGTTTCCCAGAGGCGCGCGGTCTTGGAGACGTCCCAGTCGGCCGGCTGGGTGTCGAGCACCTCGATCCCCGGGAATTGCTTGACCACAGAGGTGAAGCCCTTGGCTCTTCCTTGCGCGCCTGTATGCCCGAGCGCGCCCTGCGTCATGATGATCTTGCCCTTGCCGCCCATGGCATTGCACAGCGCCTGGGTCACCGAGGCGCCCATGAACTCGTTGTCGGGGGCGAGGAAGGAGTGGACGTTGATCTGGTCGAGCGGCGCGATCAGCGTGTCCATGTCGATCACGGGCGTGCCGGCGTCGATCATCTTCTGCACGGGCTGGGTGAGGGTGCCGATGCCGAAGGCCTGGATCGCGACGAAGTCCCATTTCTGCGAGGCCATGTTGTCGATCGCCGCGCGCTGCTTCACGGCGTCGAGCTGGCCGTCGAACCAGGTGACTTCGACGTTGAACAGCTTGCCCCAGAATTCGGCGGCTTGCTTTCCTTGCGCGCACCATGTGGCCTGCAGGCCCGCATTGGAGAACGCCGCCTTCAGCGGCTTCTCGCTTCGCCCGACCTCGGCGGCCAATGCGGGGTTTATGCCCATGCTGCCGAGGAGGGCAGCTCCGGCGCCGGCGGTCGCAGCCGCCTGAAGAAGATCGCGCCTCGTCGTCGAGAAATCTTTCGTCCCGGACATCGCTCGCTCCCATAAATTTTATCGTCGGCGCGTCATTGATTGCGCAACCGATGTCGAAAGTGTCTCACAAGAGTTGATGCCACTCAATCTGCAATCACACGCGCCATCGCAGTACGCCGCGTGGTGCAGCGCAAAGCGTCAGGCGGTCGATCCGGCGAGTGCGTCGATGTCGACGAGCAATTTGTCCCAGGCTTGCGCAATCTCGATCGACCATTCATCGCCGAGCAGATCGCGCAGCGTATCCCTGATGATGGTGAAGAAGGCGGTGAACAACTGGCGCGACGTGCCATAGGCGTCGTGCGAGGCAAGTTCGCAGGCAATCAGACGGAAATGCCCATGACGCATCCCGGCAAAATCGAGAATCGCCTCGATCGTCAGCGCGAGCATCGATCCCTTCACGAGGTCGCTGCCCTTCGAGCGGAACATCGCCTGCGTTTCGGGATGCTCGTCGAACAGGCGCTGGTAGACGAGGGGCGTGAGATCCGCGCAGCGCGAGGCGGCGAGTTCAAAGCTGAGTTCGACTGGATTGGAGGGCATATTCATCGGCGAAAGTGCCATGCAGACAAAAAAAGAGCGGGGCCCTGGCCCCGCTCAAAAATTGTGTCGACCCTATTATCCCCGATTCTAAGATTTGCTCTTGATTGACGGGGCGACGCTGCGTTTTGCGCGCCAGGGGCTCCTCCCGAGACTTGGACCACCAGACTTCGACCTCACGGCCAGCCTGAGCAAGGGGATGCTAGATCAACTTTTCTCACTTGTCATCATTTTCGGCAACGAATGTTCAAAATTCGAGCAATAGACGAAATGATCGGGCTCTTGGCCCCGCAAGTATATGACAAATATAAGAAATCTGTGGATGCCGGGCCGTTTGATTTGCCTCAAACGCCCCCGCTCGGTGCCGTGCTGGGGTACCACGGTCACAGTTTTCGCCAATTTGCGCTGGGCCAAGAAGGCGGCGGAACCGATCTCGACTTGGGCCCGGCACGGTGTTTAGTTAGCGGACGAACGAACGGTTCGGCAGATGCGCGCGCGGTTACAGAAATTCCTACCCCTGGTCCTGCTCGCCTTGGTGATGCAGGTGCTGGCGCCGATTGCCGCCTGTTGGGCGACGGGCCAAGCCATCGCCGATCCGCTGTCTGCCGCCGTCATCTGCCACAGCGCGAGCGATCAGGGTGGCCTCGACGATCGGACGGGCACCCCGACCGCGCATGCCGGCGCGTGCGCCCTGTGCTGCCTCGCCCAGGCGGGCGCGTCGCTCGATTCGCCGACGCACGCGGCACTCTCGATTCCCTTCCGCCATGCCGCGCGCGTGGTGTGGCAGCCGGCGGATGCGTCCGCCATCGCCGCTCCCAGGGGTTCGAGCGCTCAGGCCCGCGCCCCACCTCAATTTTCCTGACGTAGCGACAAACCGAACCGTTGGCGCGCGCCGTTGCCGCCGATGGCGCCCTCAATGGACCGGCCGAGGCGCCGGATGTCAGGAATTCAAAAGATGTTACGCATTCGTGCGATCGGAAGTGCGGGCTTGCCCGTGCTTTTCGGGCTGGTGTCCCCGATCGGTTCAGACGCGCTCGCCCAGGCTGCGTCGGAAGCGATTCCCGCAGTGACGGTCGAGGCGCCTAAGACGTCCCGTCCCAAACCAATCACCCGGCCAGCGCGGCTGCGTTCCGCTTCGGCGGCGCGCGCAGCGAGGCCGGTCGCGCCGATCGGGACCGATGGCGCCCAGGGGCAGAACAACACGATGTCCGCCGGCGCAGTGCGAGCCGGTCTCAATCAGGCGCCGGCCGGCCAGACCGCGACGACCATCGATCGCAGCCAGTTCGACAACCGGCCCTCGTTTTCGGTCAGCGACGTCTTGCGGGACAGTCCGGGCATTTCAATCAAGCAGGGCAACGGTCCCCGGGACTTCGGCATCTCGATTCGCGGGTCCAACGCCCGGAACGGTTTCGGCATCCGCAATCTCGTGATCTTCGACGACGGTTTCCCCGTCACGCAGCCGGACGGCCTGTCGCGCAGCGACCTGATCGACCCCCACGCCTATGGCGCGATCGACGTGATCCGCGGCCCCTCGTCGGCGCTCTACGGCAATTACGCGACCGGTGGCGCGCTCAATTTTCGAACGCGGCCGGGCGGCACGATCGACGGTGTCGAATACGGCGTCGACGGCGGCAGTTATGGCTACCTCAACAATTACCTGGCGGCCGGCAAGAAGGTCGGGAATTTCGAGGGCTCGCTGTTCGCGAGCGACACGCGAGGCGACGGCTATATCGGCAACAGCTGGTTCAACACGCAGACCGTCAACTTCCTCGGCACGCTCAAGGCGACGCCGGACGACCGTTTCACGGTCAAGATCATCAACAACGATCTCAGCGCGCGGCTGCCGCTTCGCTCCACGCTGAACCAATACTATCAAAATCCCTTCCAGCAGGGTTGTGCGACCGGTGCCACGGCCGCGCCCGGATGCGGTACGGTCAGGCTGTTCAACAATGGCTTCAACGCGACCGCCGGAACCGATACGGAGACGGCCGTGCAGGCCGGGCTCGGCCGCAACGACCGCCGCACCATCGTCGGGGGCCGGTGGGAGCACGATTTCGACAACAACACGACGTGGCGCAACCAGTTCGTGTTCGACGACCGGAACATCAATCAGCCAACTGGCTCAACCAGCTCGATCGGCGACTTCCCGTCGTACAACTACATGAGTGATCTCACCAAGCGCGGAGAGATTCTCGGCCTGGAGTCCACCGCGTTCTTCGGCGCCTTCTACAATACCCTGACGGCGTCGAGCGACACGCGAAACGTGATGCCGGGAGGCAACGCAACACTCGGCAGGTTGTCGAGCAATCTCTACAGCGAGACGACCAATTATGGCGTTCGTGCCAGGGAAGAGCTCAAGCTTACATCGTCGCTAACGGCCGTTGCAGGCATCGGTTGGGAGACAACCTTGCTCAAGGGCACCAATACGGCCTATTCGTACGCCGGTCCAACCGGCATCACCACGACAACGCCGACGACCGCGGACCGGCAGTTTCAAAATACTGCACCAGAGTTGGCGCTGCTCTACAATCTCAGTAATGAATGGCTATTCCGGGCACGCGTTGCCACGGGGTATGGCACACCGCAGGTCTCGAATCTCTTTGTCGCTCAGACAGGATTGTCGGGCAACAATACCCAGCTCCAAGCCCAGAAGAATCTTGGCTACGATCTCGGTTTCGATTGGACGCCGAACAGCGCGCTCAAACTCAGCGCGACTGGCTTTTACGAGTTCTTCCGTAACGAGATCGTCAACCAGGCGACGCCGGTCGCGGGCGTAAGCTATTCGTTCAACGCGCCGCGGTCGGAGCACCGCGGCATCGAGCTTGCAGCCGATTGGAAGTTCTATCCGGGCTGGCGGTTCATGGCGGCCTATACCTATCTCGACGAGGTCTACACCGAATATGTCGAGAACATCACCAATGGCGCCGTCTTCAGCTTCAACCGTGCCGGCAACAAAATTCCCGGTATCTCGCCCAACGAGCTGACGGCTCGAATCGGCTACGACGAGTTCGCCGGGCCGCTGGCAGGCCTCGGGGGCTTCGTCGAGGTCCAGTGGAAGGACTCTTTCTACATGGACAACGCGAATCTGCTGAAGGCGCCGGGCTATGAGCTGGTCAATGTAAACGTCCATTACAAGACCGACTTGGTGTCCGACACCTTCAAGTCACTCAATCTGTTTCTTGAGGTCAGGAACGTGTTCGATCGCACCTATGTTGCGTCGGCAAACAACATCGCAAACACTGTGACGGCGGCCGGCCTGCAAATTCCAGGGAGCACGCTCGCAAGCACGGCGCCCGGATCGATCTATGCGGGCTCGCCACGCCTGTTCGTTGCAGGTATGAAGGTGGCCTTCAAATGATCCGGGCTCTCGAAGGGAATAGGGCCATGATCCGAACTGGCTTGCTCGCGATAGCCGCTCTCGCCTGCCTGCAAGGTGCGGCGCTGGGGCAGATGCACGGCAAGCACGCGTCCGAAGCCGCGTGCGAGGAGCCGACGCTGCGCTGTGCGACCAAGGCGACGCCTGCCTTCGGTCCTGACGGCACGCTGTGGCTGGTCTGGATGGCGGGAGGGCAGGTCTCGGTCGCAAGTTCGCAGGATGCGGGCCGAAGCTTCTCGACGCCCACGCAGGTCACGACGACGCGGCTGAACCTCGATTGGGGGCCGGATGCGCGGCCGAAGATCGTGGTCGACCGCAAGGGGGGCATTGCGCTCGCGTTCTCGACCTCCAGGGACGAGGCCTTCAACGGTCAGGTGCTCACCACGCGCTCGGCCGACGGCGGCAGGAGCTTTGCCGAGCTGAAGCCGATCACCGCCAGCAACGAGAGCCAACGTTTCGAGGCGCTGGCGCTCGATCAGGATGGAACAGTATTTGCGGCGTGGCTGGACAAGCGCAATCGCATTTTTGCGAAGGAAGCGGGACAGAAGTACGAGGGAGCCGGGCTGTTCTTCACTTCGTCCAGCGACGGCGGCACCACCTACGCAGAAGCGAAGCTGGCGCGTGAGGGCACCTGCGAATGCTGCCGGTTGGGGCTGGCATTCGCTGCGTCCGGGCGGCCGGTCGTGATCTTCAGGAACATATTTGAGGGCGGCGTGCGCGACCACGCGGTGATGACCTTCACGGACGTCGCGACGCCAGGCGAAGTCCGTCGGGTTAGCAACGACGACTGGCAGATCAATGCCTGCCCACATCATGGGCCGAGCCTCACCGTTGCCCCGAACGGCACCTATCACGTCGCCTGGTACACCAACGGGAAGGCGCGGAAGGGATTGTTCTACGCCCACTCGCGCGACGAAGGCCGCACGTTCTCTTCGCCGATGGCGTTGGGGCGGCCGGATCGTAATCCGACGCGCCCCTTCGTGCTCGCGGGCGCGGCGGGAACGGTGATGGTCTGGAAGGAGTTCGACGGTGAAAAGACCTCGGTCCAGATGACGGTCTCCCGCGACGATGGCGAGACGTGGTCGGCGCCGAAGGCGATATCGAGCACGACCGACACGTCCGATCACCCTTTGCTGGTCTCCAACGGCAAGCAGACCTACCTGTCGTGGATGACAAAGGCGGACGGCTATCGGCTCACGGCAATCGAGGACCAACCATGAGATTTCGATTTGCAGGCATTGCCAGCCTTGTTGTTCTGATCGGATCGGCGGCGGCGCTCGGCGCATCTCCGGCTCTGAAGCCATTCGAACGCGGCACGTGGCAAGGCGTCCTGAGGGGGCACGCCGGCCGCCCGGTGCTCGTGCATTTCTGGGGCGTGACCTGCGGGCCTTGTAAGGTCGAGCTGCCGCTGCTCGGGCGGTTTGCAAAGGAGCATCCGGAGATCGACGTCGTCACGGTCAGCGCCGATCTCGTGCCGAACCTGCCGGCCGCAACGCAATCGATGCTCGACAAGGCGGGTCTGGCGTCGACCGAAAATTTCATCTTCAACGACGGCTTTGTCGAGCGCTTGCGGTTCGAGATCGATCCGGCCTGGCAGGGCGACATCCCCAGGACCATGCTCATCTCCCCGGAAGGGACCGTCACGACGATCGAAGGCTCGGCCGAAATTGCCGATCTCGAAAAGTGGTCGGCGCAACAACGCTCCAAACACTGAAGTTAAAGACTGCAAAAGGAATACCGATATGAAGACAAGCTCGAAAAACGTGCTGCTCGCTGCGTTCGCTCTCACGATCTCCGCAGCACCGGCGGTCGCCGACGACGTCAAGGCCGGCGATCTCGTCGTTTCGCAGGCCTGGAGCCGGGCGACGCCGGGCGGTGCCAAGGTCGCCGGCGGCTATCTGACCATCGAGAACAAGGGCACTGCGGCCGACAGACTGGTCAGCGTGTCCGCCGATATCGCGGGGAAGGCCGAGATCCACGAGATGGCGATGGACAACGGCGTGATGAAGATGCGCCCGCTCGACAAGGGGCTGGCGATCGATGCCGGCAAGACGGTGAAGCTCGCGCCCGGCGGCAATCACTTGATGCTCCAGGAGCTGAAGGGCGCGTTCAAGCAGGGCGACAAGGTGCCGGTGACGCTGCAATTCGAGAAGGCCGGCAAGGTCGCCGTGTCCCTCGACGTCCAGGGCGTCGGCGCGCAGGCGCCTGGCGATGCCGGGCATTCAGGTCATATGGACATGAAGAAAATGCCGGATCACTCGGGAATGAAGATGAAATGAAACGGATCTGGACTCTCGGGAGGCCGAACATGTCGAAGCAATCCTGCCTGATCCTGGTTGCCGCGCTCGCCGCCTCGCCGGCGGCGGCGCACGTGTCGATCGAGACCAAGCAAGCCACGGTCGGTACGTCCTACAAGGCCGTCTTCACCGTGCCGCATGGCTGCGCGGGCTCGCCGACGGTGAAGATCCGGGTGCAGATTCCGGAAGGGGTGATCGCAGTGAAGCCGATGCCGAAGGCCGGCTGGACCATCGATGTCGTCGAGGGCAAATATGCCGGGGAGTACGACCATCACGGCAACAAGCTGTCCTCCGGCGTCAAGGAGGTGGCGTGGTCCGGCGGCAAGCTGCCGGACAAGAACTATGACGAGTTCGTCCTCAGCACGTTCCTGACCGATAGCCTGAAGCCGAACACGGTTCTGTACTTCCCCGTCGTTCAGGAATGCGAGGCCGGCGTCAGCCGCTGGATCGAAATTCCGGCGGCGGGGGCAGGGCATTCACATGAGGGCAAGTCCGAGGGCAAGTCGCCGGCGCCGGGCGTGAAACTGTTGCCAAAACCCTGATGCGCCTCTTCGCCGCGCTTGCGACGCTGCTCCTCGTTGCCGGCTTCGCAAACGGTGCGTCGGCGCATGCGGCGCTGGTCTCGGTCGAGCCGGCGAGCGGCAGCATACTCAAGGCCGCGCCCAAGGCGGTGGAACTGCGCTTTAACGAGGCGGTGACGCCGGGCGCGATCCGGCTGATCGATGGCGCGGGCAGGGCACGAAATGATGCGCGCGTCAGCGCATCGGGCGAGACGATTTCGGTCGTGATGCCGGTGGATCTGCCTGAGGGCACCGCGGTCGTCAGCTATCGCGTGATCTCGCAGGACGGCCATCCTGTCACCGGATCGGTGATCTTCTCGATTGGCATGCCGACCGCGACGAAGCCTGCCGCCGCTGATTATAGCGGGTTGAACGCGCTGATCTGGCTGGCGCGCGTTGGCCTGTACGTTGGGCTGTTCATTGGCGTCGGCGGCGTGTTCTTCGCGCGCTGGGTTGCGTGGTCGATGACCGGCATGGCCGTGCCGCGCATGGCGCTCGCCATCGGCATCCCAAGCGCGGTGGCGTCCGTCGGCGCGTTGGGCCTCGATCTCCTCGGGCTGCCACTGGCAGCCCTTGCGACCGCCGCTCCCTGGAAAGTCGCGCTCGCGACCAGTGCCGGCCCTGCGCTGCTGGTTGCTCTGCTTGCGATGCTATTCGCGTTGATGGCGCTGCGCAGTGCGTGGTACGCGCGTGCTCTTGCGATCATGGCGTTGGTCGGCGTCGGTCTGTCGCTCGCCATGACCGGGCACGCCGCAACGGCACCGCCGGAGGCGTTGACCCGGCCTGCAATCTTTCTCCACGGCCTCGGTGTCACCATTTGGATCGGTGCTCTCGCGCCGCTCGTGGCGCTGGTGTCGAAGCCGACGATTGCGACGCTCGCGATTGTGAACCGCTTTTCCCGCATTGCTGCGCTCGCGGTCGGCGTGTTGGCCTTGACCGGCCTCGCACTCGCGATCGTGCAGCTCGAAAAGCCTGAAGCGCTGGTCGGGACCCGCTACGGGCTAATCCTCTCGGTCAAGCTAGTTCTGGTCACGGGATTGCTGGCGCTGGCCGCGCTCAATCGGTTCCGGCTGACTCCGGCTCTGGCCCGGAACGAGACAGGGACGCCCGCGCTCAAGCGCTCGATCGTGCTGGAAGGTACGATTGCTCTTGCCATCCTGGCCGTGGTCGCCGGCTGGCGCTTCACGCCGCCGCCGCGGACGATCGTGCCGGAGACACCCTTGGCGATCCACATCCATAGCGACAAGGCGATGTTCCAGGTCCTGGTCTCGCCAGGCAAGGCGGGGGCCAATGATGTCGTGCTCCAGCTCATGACCGGCGAGGGGACGCCGCTGGCGTCCAAGGAGGCGACGTTGACCCTGAGCCTGCCCGAGCGCGGCATCGAGCCGATGGAGCGAAGGGCCTCGCTCGGGCCCGACGGCTATTGGCATGTGCGCAAGGTCGAACTGCCGTTTGCCGGCCGCTGGCACGTGCGGATCGACGCGCTGGTGACCGACTTCGAGCAGATCACGCTCGAAGATGAACTCGACGTCACGCCGCCGTGAGACGCAGCTTGGGCCGAACCTGAAGTCCGACGGAAAAATGACAGGAATTCCGTTGCGTTAGCGGCTTTTCCTCATTCCCGGTCTTGTGTTTTCGCTCTCAATCCGGTTTCACTGCAACCCATCACTGATTCCCAGAGTATTACCATGCGGTTGTCGCGGTTCTTTCTGCCCATCCTGAAGGAAAATCCGAAAGAGGCGGAGATCGTCTCGCATCGGCTGATGCTGCGCGCCGGCATGATCCGGCAGGAGGCCGCCGGTATCTATGCCTGGCTGCCGCTTGGCTTCCGCGTGCTGAAGAAGATCGAGCAGATCGTGCGCGAGGAGCAGGACCGGTCAGGCGCGCTGGAGCTGTTGATGCCGACGCTCCAGCTTGCCGACCTCTGGCGCGAGAGCGGCCGCTATGACGCCTATGGTCCGGAGATGCTCCGCATCGCCGACCGCCACAAGCGCGAGCTGCTGTACGGGCCGACCAACGAGGAAATGATCACCGAGATCTTCCGCGCCTATGTGAAGTCCTACAAGAACCTGCCGCTGAATCTCTATCATATTCAATGGAAATTCCGCGACGAGCAACGTCCGCGTTTCGGCGTGATGCGCGGCCGCGAGTTCCTGATGAAGGACGCCTATTCGTTCGACCTCAACGAAGCCGCCGCGCGCGTCGCCTACAACAAGATGTTCGTGGCGTATTTGCGCACCTTTGCGCGGATGGGGCTGAAGGCGATCCCGATGCGCGCGGAGACCGGCCCGATCGGCGGCGATCTCAGCCACGAGTTCATCGTGCTGGCCGAGACCGGTGAATCCGGCGTTTTCATCAATCGCGACGTGCTCGACCTGCCGGTGCCGGGCGAGGACGTCGACTACGACAGCGACCTGACGCCGATCATCAAGCAATGGACCTCGGTCTACGCCGCCACGGAGGACGTCCACGACGCCGCGCGGTTCGAGCAGGAAGTGCCGGCGGACAAGCGGGTGAACACCCGCGGCATCGAGGTTGGGCAGATCTTCTATTTCGGCACCAAATATTCCGACGCGATGAAGGCCCTGGTGGCGGGCCCCGACGGCGTCGACGTGCCGATCCATGGCGGTTCCTATGGCGTCGGCGTCTCGCGCCTGCTCGGCGCGATCATCGAAGCCTGCCATGACGATGCCGGCATCAAATGGCCGGAGGCCGTCGCGCCGTTCCGCGTGTCGATCCTCAATCTCAAGCAGGGTGATGCGGCGGTCGATGCGGCCTGCGAGAAGCTTTATGCCGAGCTCACGGCCAAGGGCGTCGACGTGCTCTATGACGACACCGACCAGCGCGCCGGCGCCAAATTCGCCGCCGCCGACCTGATCGGTATCCCCTGGCAGATCATGATCGGGCCGAAGGGGCTCGCCGACGGCAAGGTCGAGATCAAGCGGCGCAGTGACGGCTCCCGCGAGACTATGTCGCCAGCGGACGCGGTCGCAAGACTTGTGGGCTGATAAGCCTGGTCGGCTGAATATTGTTCATCGCGATATCGCGGCCGCCAATCCGGCCACAATTGACCCCGAATCATGGGATTATCGAGCGATGGATGAGACCATGACCGAGACCGTGCAAACCGCGCCTTTTGCGCCATTCGAGTGGATGCTGTCGGCGCGCTATTTGCGGGCGCGCCGCAAGGAGGGATTCATCTCGGTCATCGCCGGGTTCTCCTTTCTCGGCATCATGCTGGGTGTGGCGACGCTGATCATCGTCATGGCCGTGATGAACGGCTTCCGCAAAGAGCTGCTCGACAAGATCCTGGGGCTGAACGGGCACATCCTGGTGCAGCCGCTGGAATCGCCGCTGACCGACTGGAAAGACGTCGCCGACCGCCTCAGCCAGGTCAAAGGCATCCGGCTCGCCGCGCCCGTGGTGGACGGCCAGGCGCTGGCGTCCTCACCCTGGAACGCCTCGGGCGTGCTGGTGCGCGGCATCCGCTCCGACGACCTCAACAACCTCACCTCGATCGCCAAGAACATCAAGCAGGGCTCGCTCGAGGGCTTTGACGACGGGCAGGGTGTCGCGATCGGACGGCGCCTCGCCGACCAGCTGTCGCTGCATGCCGGCGACAGCATCACGCTGGTGGCGCCGAAGGGCGCGGTCACGCCGATGGGCACGACACCGCGCATCAAGCCGTACAAGATCGTCGCCGTGTTCGAGATCGGCATGTCCGAATACGATCTCGGCTTCGTGTTCATGCCGCTCGCGGAAGCGCAGGCCTATTTCAATCGCAGCAACGACGTCACCTCGATCGAGGTGTTCACCACCAATCCCGATCAGATCGTCGCCTTCCGCCAGGCCGTGACGGAGGCTGCGGGCAGGCCGGTGTTCCTGGTGGATTGGCGGCAGCGCAATTCGACCTTCTTCAACGCGCTCCAGGTCGAGCGCAACGTGATGTTCCTGATCCTGACCATGATCGTGCTGGTCGCGGCGCTGAACATCGTCTCCGGCCTGATCATGCTGGTGAAGGACAAGGGCAGCGACATCGCGATCCTGCGCACGATGGGGGCCTCGCAGGGCTCGATCATGCGCATCTTCCTGATCACGGGCGCCTCGATCGGCGTGGTCGGCACGCTGGTCGGCTTCGCCGTCGGCCTCGTGATCTGCCTCAACATCGAATCCATCCGGCAATTCCTGTCCTGGCTGACCAGCACCGAGCTGTTCTCGCCAGAACTCTATTTCCTGTCGAAACTGCCCGCCGAGATCGACGTCGGCGAGACCACGGCCGTCGTCATCATGGCGCTGACGCTGTCGTTCCTGGCGACGCTGTATCCGTCGTGGCGCGCCGCGCGCCTCGATCCTGTCGAAGCGCTGCGGTACGAGTGAGGGGTTGATGGAGCAGCAGCAGGGGGCGGAAGACGTACCTGTCATTTATCTCCACGAGATAAAGCGGCAGTACTTGCAGGGCGAGGTGCCGCTGACGATCCTGGACGGCGCCAAGCTCGCGCTGTGGGCCGGGCAGTCTGTCGCGCTGGTCGCGCCGTCGGGCTCGGGCAAATCGACGCTGCTCCACATCGCGGGGCTGTTGGAAGCGCCCGATTCCGGCGAGGTCTATGTCTCGGGCGCGCCGACCTCGCAGCTGCCCGACATCGAGCGCACCCAGCTGCGCCGCACCGATATCGGCTTCGTCTACCAGTCGCACCGGCTATTGCCGGAGTTCTCGGCGCTGGAGAACGTGATGATGCCGCAGATGATCCGCGGCCTGAAGAAGTCCGAGAGCGTCAAGCGCGCCAAGGAGATCCTCGGCTATCTCGGTCTCGGCGACCGCATCACCCATCGCCCGGCCGAGCTGTCCGGCGGCGAGCAGCAGCGCGTCGCGATCGCGCGCGCGGTGGCCAACGCGCCGCGGGTGCTGTTCGCGGACGAGCCGACCGGCAACCTCGATCCGCACACGGCCGATCACGTGTTCCAGGCGCTGATGCAGCTGGTCAAGGCGACCAAGGTTTCGATGCTGATCGCGACCCACAATATGGAGCTCGCCGGCCGCATGGACCGGCGGGTGTCGCTGTCGAACGGCCAGGTGGTCGAGCTCGAGTAGAAAATCGCGAAAACAACCCCATGCACAGTAGCCAAGTGCTTGGGCCGACTGACGAAAAAATCGGTGACGACGGGCACGCCGTCGTCTGAATTTTTCAAGGCCGGATCACCGTCATTTTGAACGGCCCGCCATTGGCGGCGGCGTGTGCCACCGCCTCGTTGGCATGGTCGAGGTCGAAGGCCGTCGTCTCGTATTCCTCCAGCCTGAGCAGACCCGCACGCACCAGCGCGATCAGACGGCTCGCGGCATCCGGCGGGTACATCCAGACGCCGTGGATGCTGATGCAGTTGCGCATGATCCAGGGGTAGGGCAGCTCGAGGCCCGCGCCGCCGGCCATGCCGACGCCGCCCATCAGTACGACGCGCCCATAGGGGCGCATCGTCATGATCGCTGCACGCACGACGTCGGTGCTCACGGAGGGCGGCATGATGTCGAACGCGCAATCGATCGGGCCGGGCGCTGCGCGCTTCATCGCCTCGCGGTCGTGATCTTCATTGCCAGTAAGCTTGACCGGTTGCACGCGGCTGCCGAAGCGTCGGACGAGGTCGGCGAGGATTTTCTCGTTGCGGCCGGGCGCGATGACGCTGGCTGCGCCCATCGCCAACGCAACCGAGACGGCGGCGCTGCCGAAATTGCCGGTAGCCCCGCTCACCAGCACGGTCTCGCCCGCTCTAAGGTTCGCAGCGAGGAAGCCGCCGTAAGGCACTAGCAGCGTGCCCAGCGCGCACCATTGCGTCGCGTCCTCGGGCGTGATCGCACCGAGCCGCTTCACGTTCTCGGTCGGCACCCTCATTTGTTCGGCAAAGGAGCCGTGGCGAAAATGCTGTTGCAGCCGCATGCCGCCGGGCCCGGCAGCGGTGAGCCCTTGCAGAGCGATATCGGGCGCAACGGTGTCGTCGCGCGAGCGCACGGTCGGGTCGCAGAACACCCAGTCGCCCACGCTGAGCTTGGTGGCATCCGGGCCGACCGCGCGCACCCGGCCGATGCCGCCGGGACCGGGGATAACAGGCAGATCGAGCGCGTAGTTGCGTGTCCCGTCAAAAACCTCGTTCATGTACGACAGGACGCGCGTGGCGACGATGTCGACAACGACTTCGCCGGTACCGAGGGTCGGCTTCGGAACGTCCTCGATCACCAGCGGCGATCCAAGGGATTTGAGTACGGCAGCTTTCATGGATGTTCACCTCAAAGTCGCGGTGAATCCCATATGCGCCGCCTTGGAGGGGCCAAGAAGGCCTGGTATTATCCTAGTATTCCAAAGACCCTCCATCTGGGAGCGACATCATGGCCGATCCGCGCCGCGTTGAATTCGGCGACTTCCTGAGGTCTCGCCGCGAAAAGCTGTCGCCGAAGACGGTTGGTCTTCCGGTCGGCCGGCGCCGGCGCACCGCGGGGCTACGCCGCGAGGAGGTCGCGCAGCTCGCCGGCATCGGCGTCGACTGGTACATCCGCCTCGAACAGGGCCGCACCGTCAGCCCGTCGGTGACCACCGTCGATGCGCTGGCCCGCGCACTCCGCCTCAGCAAGACCGAGCACGCGCATTTGAAGGCGCTGGCGCGCGACGGCGCCAGGGGGGCGTTCACGCGCGAGACCGTGCCGCCGCCCATTCGGCGGATGATCGAGAGCCTGCACCAGCCGGCCTATATCACGGGGCGCCGCTGGGATGTGCTGGCCTGGAACGCGGCGGCCGAGGAGGTCTTTGCCTTCGGTCAGTTGCCCGAGCAGGATCGCAACACGCTGCTGCTGGTGATGACCAACAAGCAGACGCGAAAATTCTACGGCGCGAGCTGGACCGACGTCGCCAGGAGCATGGTCGCGATGTTCCGCGCCAATCACGACGTCTGGGCCGGCGATCCCGCTTTCACGGAGCTGCTGACGCGGCTGCGCCAGGGCAGTCCGGAGTTCGTCAAATGGTGGGAAGCCCACGACATCCGCAACACCGCCTCGGGCCTCAAGACCATGAACCATCCGACCAGGGGCGTGCTCCGGTTCGAGCACACCAGCTTCCAGGCCAACGACGATCCCGCGCTGAAGCTCGTGATCTACACGCCGGTCGAGGGCTGAGGGAGGGGGCAGGCTTCAGCTCTTGAAGACTGTTGCAAGCCTGCGCGCTACGGCGCGGGCGTGGCCGCAGGCGTTGCGCTGACGTTCGGCAGGGTACCACCTGCTTTCCATGGACTGTCCGTCCAGGGTGTCGGCTGCAGAGAATTCGCCGGCCAGGGTTTTGCCGGGCCCGTCGCCACTGAAGTGCACGACGTCCCGAGCTGCGTCCACACCGACGCCAAGCCGGTCGTGTCGATGTTGAAGCTTGTGACGTCAGCCCGTCCCTCCGGTTCCGGCGTGGTTTCCCGGACCTGCAGGGAGTGCGAGGCCAGCACCGCCTTGACCATGTCCGGGTCGACGGCGCCGTTCCAGACCTCGTACTTCCCGAACCGCACCGGAGGCCCTCCCGCTTGCTTGCTCATGTCGGCGCTGGCCGCGATCAGGATCGTTTTCTTGCCGGCGGCCGATGCGTCGATCTCACCCGCGAACATCAGCGGCACGCGCTTCTTGTTTTCGCAATACAGGCGCCATTCCATGGTCCGGAACGAGGCATCGTTCTCCTTCTTCACCGCGGCGATCTTGCTGATGAACGGTCGCGCTCCCTTTTCCAGCCGCCACATCGTCTCGGCCAGCGGTCGCGTGTCGATCCCGAACCGGTAGAGTTCGGGCCGCGTCAGCACGTGCAGGTTTTCGAATTTCACGGTGCTGATCAGTGCATCGAGCTCGCGGCTGATTCCCATCGCCGCAATGAACGCGGCGCGGTCGCGGTCGGCACCGGCGATCCGGCGCCGCCGCGCTTCGGCGACCACTTCCGGAGGCGGATTGCCTTGAAATCGGAGGATGAGCCTGGAGTTATGGACCGCCAGCGCGGCATCGGGCGCAACCTCGCGAGAGGTCGCTCCGAGAAACAGGTAACCGCAGGCCGAGTTGCACATCGCATGATAGGTGCTGAGTTCGGCCTCGACCTCGCCGTTCCCGTTCTTGATCTTCTGGCATGCGGCGTCGACCTGCGTGCCCGCGGCGCACGCCGTCGCGATCGTCCGGCCAACCCGGGCGATCGCCTTGCGGCTGCGCAGCAGCCGGGCGATCACATAGGACTGCTCAACGTTTCCACCGGGCGAATGGAGGTAGATCGGGCGCTGCAGGTCCTTGACGCCGGCGAGGAAGCGGCGAATGCGGGACGCTGCGTCTTGATCGATCTGGCCCTCGATCGCGATCCAGCGGTCGCAGCCCGGCCCGCACGCGTCGGGCGCGCCTTTGGCAAGATAGATCGTCAGCCTGGAGGCAAAGCCGGGTTTCTCGGCCGGGGTCCCTTCGGCACGCAATGCGCCGGGAAGCGACAGCAAGGCCAGCAGAAGCAGGGCACGGACGAGCATGAATTGTGAGACCACGAGGTGCATCCTGATGCTGACGCTATACGACCAAGGGTGCGTCCACAACTTGCGGTGGCGCGGGCAGTCGCGTTTATTTTTGCCGACACGTGCAGATGGCTGCGCGCCGGGACACTCGACTTTGACGCCGGCAGCGTGTCCATCGGCCCAGGCGCTCACGCTGTTGCGGCGAGGCGGTCGAGGTCGCGGCAGCATGCGCTTACTAAGCACTGACGTCGTGATTTGCTCGAGCCCGCGCATGGCACAGGCCGGGCCGGAACCTTGATGCCTTCATGAAGTTATCAGAACGCGCGGGTGCCACTCTCCCGCTGGCATCGTCGTCGGCCTGAAGCGGATGCCGCAAGAAACGCTATTCGGTGACGAGCCAAGTGTCAGGGGAGGTCAGATGACATCGACGGCCGGGGAGAACTCGACCGATCGCAATGCCGTCCTGGCTGCACTTGGCGATTACATCCGAGAGATCGCCAACCCCGACGATCTCGCTTATGCAGCGGCAGAGCTGCTCGGCCGCAGCCTCAAGGTCAGCCGGGCAGGCTACGGCACGGTCGACACATCGGCCGAGACCATTACCATCGCCCGTGACTGGAACGCGCCGGGCATTTTGAGCCTGGCGGGGGTGCTGCACTTCCGCGACTATGGCAACTACATCGAAGATTTGAAGCGCGGCGAGACGGTCATCTGTGCCGATGCGGAGAAGGATCCTCGCGTTGGCGACCGCGCCCGCGCGCTCGAAGCGATATCCGCTCGCGCGCTTGTCAACATGCCGATCTCCGAGCCCGACGGAGTCGTCGCGCTGCTCTACCTCAACAACGCAACCCCGCGGGTCTGGAGCTCCGAGGAGCTCGAGCTCATCCACGATGTCGCCGAGCGCACGCGAACCGCCGTCGAACGTCGACGCGCCGAGGCGGCGGTGCGGGAGAACGAGATCCGTCTGCTCTTCCTTGACGCCCTCAACAAGGAGACGGCCAGGACCCGCGATGCCGACGGCGTGATGGCAGTGACGACGAGAATGGTCGGAGAGCACCTCGGCGTCTCGAACTGCGCTTATGCCGACGTGGATCCCGATCAAGACGGCTTCACCATCCGCGGGGATTGGGCGGCTCCTGGTGCGATGCATATCCTTGGCCACTACAGCCTGGCCGACTTCGGTGAGAAGGCGGTGCGAGAGCTCAGTGCTGGCAGGCCTCTCGTCATCAATGACAATCTGAAGGAGATCGCGCCGGAGGAGGCGGCCACCTTTCAGAACATAGGAATAGGTTCGACGATCTGCATGCCCTTGGTCAAGGAAGGGCAGCTCACGGCCTTGATGGCCATTCATCACCGCGGCCCGCATCGGTGGACGGCGCGCGAGCTTGCGTTGCTCACGGAGGTCACCGAGAGATCGTGGGCCCACATCGAGCGGGTTCGTTCGGAACAGGCGGCGCGAGAAGCTGCCGAACGCCTGAGTCTTGCGAACAGGGCGGCAGGTATAGGCATCTGGGACTATAATCCGGTGAACGACGTTCTTAGATGGGACAACCGCTGCAAGGAGGTGTTCGGTTTGTCGCCGGACGCCGAAGTGAGCTACGAAGGGGCGTTCCTGAAGGGTCTCCATCCAGACGACAGGCAGCGGGCCCACGAGGCCGTCTCCGCAGCCCTGACGCCGGATTGCCCGAAAAGCTACAACATTGAATTCCGAACCATCGGCATCGAGGATGGTGTCGAACGCTGGATCGCGGCGACGGGGCAGGCGATCTTTTCCAATAGGCAGGCTGTCCGGTTCATCGGGACGGTTCTGGATATTTCCGCGCAAAAGAAGACCGAACGCCAGCTTCGAATACTGAATGATACGGGGGCGTCGGTCGCCCGCGAACGCGACCTCGAGAAGATCGTGCAGATCGTCACAGATGCCGGCGTGGAGCTGACGGGCGCCCAGTTCGGAGCCTTCTTCTACAACGTTCTGGCGCCGGACGGCGGCAGCTACATGCTGTATTCGCTGTCCGGAGCGCCGCGATCCGCCTTCGAGAAGTTTCCTATGCCGCGCAACACCGCGGTGTTCGAGCCCACGTTCAAGGGTACGGGCGTGGTGAGGTCTGACGACATCCTGCAGGACCCGCGCTATGGCAGGAACGCGCCGCGTAAAGGCATGCCGGAGGGACATCTTCCAGTCCGATCCTACCTCGCGGTCCCCGTCATCTCGCGCACGAGCGAAGTCCTCGGCGGACTCTTCTTCGGCCATGCAGAGACGGGTAAATTCCAGGCAGAGCACGAAGCCGCCTTGCTCGGGATTGCCGGCCACGCCGCCACGGCTATCGACAACGCTCGGCTCCTGACCCGGCTCGAGGCGCTCAATGCCGAACTGGAGCAACGTGTCGCCGACGAGATTGCCGAACGCATGAAGGCCGAAGAGCAGTTGCGCCAATCCCAGAAGATGGAGGCCGTGGGTCAACTGACCGGAGGGATCGCCCACGACTTCAACAACATGCTGGCCGTGATCCTCGGCAGCTTGAATCTCGCCAAACGACGGCTCGGCAAGGGAGAGGTCAACATTGACCGCTTCATCGAGGGGGCAATCGACGGCGCAAATCGCGCTGCCACTTTGACGCAGAGGCTGCTGGCGTTCTCGCGCCAGCAGCCTCTGGCGCCTGAAGTCGTGGACATCAACAAGATGATCGGGGGGATGAGCGAACTGCTCGAACGCTCGCTCGGAGAACTTATCCGCCTCGAGGCAGTCCTGGCGGCCAGTCTTTGGCGCGTCAAGGCAGATCCGGCCCAGCTGGAAAGCGCCGTGATCAATCTTGCGGTCAATGCGCGCGATGCCATGCCGAAGGGCGGGCGGCTGACGATAGAAACCAGCAACGCCTCGATCGATCGGAAATTTGCCCGTGAATATGCCCTGTCGCCCGGACAATATGTTCTCATTGCCGTGACGGATAACGGCACCGGAATTCCGCCCGACGTGCTGGGAAAGGTGTTCGACCCGTTTTTCACGACCAAGGTCGTGGGTAAGGGCACCGGCCTCGGCCTCAGTCAGGTCTACGGCTTCGTGCGGCAGTCGGGCGGCCACGTCAAAGTCTACTCGGAAGTCGACGTTGGCACGACGGTGAAGATCTATCTTCCACGCTTCGCCGGCGACGAGGGAGTATCGACCCCATCGCAAGGAGTGACGCATCCCGGCGCAAGCCTTCAAAGTGAGACCATTCTCGTCGTCGAGGACGACGAGCGGGTCCGCAGCATCTCATCCGAAAGCCTGCGGGAGCTTGGTTATACGGTCATCGAGGCCGCGAGCGCCAAGGAGGCGATCAGGATGATCGAAAACGGTCTCGTCCCGGATCTGCTGTTTACCGACGTCGTCATGCCCGACATGACCGGCGCTGAACTTGCGGGCGAACTGTCGAAACGATACCCGGCTTTGAAGGTGCTGTTCACCACCGGCTACACGCGCAACGCAATTGTTCACAACGGCATGCTCGATGCCGGCAAGCATCTGCTGTCCAAACCCTTTGCGATCGAAGATCTGGCCGCGAAAGTCCGTGCCTTGCTGGACGAAATTTGATCGTCTATTCGGTCCGGCAAATCCAGCCGGTCCAGCCGACGGGTATCCATTCAAGCCCTGATGCTCTCGTTTGCAGCCGACTGGCGAAACCGTCGGCCTGCATGCGGCACGGTGGCCCCGGATTCCTCGAATGGCGAGGGCCGCACGAGATCCGAAACACGCATCGGTCTCAACATCATGACTTGGCCGATGTTCGACACCAAGAAACGGATCAAGGGTCTGATCGCAGCCACTCCGAAAAGGCTCGGATGGTTCTTGCGCGCGGATGGCCTGCCTTACTGACCACATGGAAGCCGTAGCCAGGCAAGCTCAGCTTGAACGCCTTCACGAGCGTTCCGGCGGCGAGGTCGTGTGCCGTGAGCACATCACTGAACACTCCTATTCCTTGTCCTGCGATCACCGCCTCGATGGCGTGCAATTCCTCGCGGAAACTCAGGTGCTGCATGTCCTTGAACGGGGGGACGTCACGCCATCTGCGCTGAGCCGCGGCGAGCCATCGCTGCCAGGTGGGCGGCTCACGATCGGCCGGCGACCAATAAGAGTGGATCAGGACGTGATTTGCGAGGTCGACCGGTCGCATCAAGCGCCCCGTTGCAAGCAGGCGCGGACTGCAGACGGCCCAGAATGTATCGGTGAAGAGATCTTCGACGATGCCGTCTGTCGGCCGTACTCGGCTGGTCGCGTAGCGAATGGCGACGTCGCCGTCTCCGGCCTGCAGGTCGAGCACGGTGTCAGTGCCGATGACCTCCAGCGGCACGTCGGGATGCAACTTGCGCCACAGGGGCAGGCGGGGCACGAGCCAGCGGCTGGCGAATGCGTTGGTCGTCGTCACCCGGAGAGGCTGTTGGGCACCTTCCTGCTTGACGCTCGCAATGGCCGCGGCAAACGCCTCGAGCCCGCCGCGTATGGCGGGGAAGAGCCGCGCTCCGGCCTCGGTCAGCGAGAGTGGCCGTGGTCTGCGGCGGAACAGAGCGCGACCGCAATATTGCTCGAGCAACCCGATCTGGTGGCTGATCGCCGTTGGCGTCACGCCGAGTTCTGCCGCAGCCTTCTTGAAGCTCAGATGGCGGGCGGCGGCTTCAAAAGCGCGAAGCTCGATCAGGGGCGGGAGCTTGTGCATGCCGGCCAGTCTAGGTGAAATCAATTCATCGTCACCTGAATTCTTCGGATTTGCGCGGAGATCGTGCGCGGCCAAGGATATGGCGGGTCAAGCTGAGGAGATCGGGTCATGTCGTCCATCACATCTGTCGCCAGCGCTGCCGCCGATCTTGTCGCCTCCTTCGGAGGACAACTGCTCAAACCGGCGGACGAGGGCTATGAGGAGGCGCGAAAGGTCCATAACGGGCTGGTCGACAAGCGGCCGGCATTGATCGCCAGGTGCCGCAGCGTGGCCGACGTCGTCGACGCCGTCGCTCTTGCGACCAGGCTCGGCCTCGAGGTCGCCGTTCGCGGCGGTGGCCACAATGTAGCAGGACGCGCAACCATCGACGGCGGGATCATGATCGACCTCTCGCCCATGAAGGGCGTCCGGGTCGATCCGGTCGGCAAGACCGTCTGGGCCCAGGGCGGGGCCACCTGGGGGGAGCTCAATCGCGAAACGCAACTTCACGGACTTGCGGTCACCGGCGGCGTGGTCTCGACCACCGGGATTGCCGGCCTGACCCTCGGCGGAGGACTGGGCTGGCTGATGGGCAAGTACGGTCTGGCACTGGACAATCTGCGGGCCGTCGAACTCGTCACCGCCGATGGCAGGGTTTTGCGCGCCAGCAGGCAAGAGGAGCCCGATCTGTTCTGGGCTCTCCGCGGCGGCGGCGGAAACTTCGGGATCGCCACCAGTCTCGAATACGATCTTCATACAATCGGACCGATCATCACCGGCGGCCCGATCGTCCATCCCATCGAACGCTCCCGCGAGGTGCTCGAATTCTTCCGGACCAGCACGCGGTCGCTCGCGGACGAGCACATGCTGTTCGCATCCCTGACGCATGCGCCAGACGGCTCCGGCACGGAGGTCGCGGTCCTGGTCACCAGTCACTGCGGATCGCTGGCGGATGCCGAACGAGCGGTGCGGCCGCTGAAACAGTTCGGGACTCCGATCCTGGATGCAGTCGGGCCGATTCCCTATTGCGACCTCAACCGCATGCTCGACGCCAACTATCCGAAAGGCGCCTTCAACTATTGGAAATCGAACTTCCTCGCGGAGCTCAGTGATGGCGCGATTGCGACCATGATCGAATGCTTCGCGCGCTGCCCGACTCCCATGGGGCAGTTTCTGGTCGAACACGTCCACGGCGCGGCGGCCCGCGTCGATGCCGTGGATACGGCATTTCCGCATCGGCAGGAGGGCTATAATTTCCTGATTCTCGCGCAGTGGATGCAGGCCAGCGATACCAGCCGCTGCATGTCCTGGGCGCGCGACACCTACGAAAGGATGCGGCCCTTCTTCGCCTCCGGCCGCTATGTCAATTATCTCGATGATGACGAGACGGGCGATCCCGTCGCGGCCGCCTATGGACCGAACTACCGGCGACTGCAGCGGATCAAGGCGAAATACGACCCGACCAACTTCTTCCGCATGAACCAGAACATCCGGCCCCTGGCCTGATTGCCGGCTGAGGATTTCGTCGCTTCCATGGGCCGTGTTGATCTCTTCGGGAGGATTCGAGAATGGCTGTCGTGTGCCGGCCCGCTTGTAGCGACGATTTGGCGAGAGCCGACGAGATCGTGGTCGCCAGCATCAACGAACTCACGGAACGGCGGGGGTTCGGCAAGATGGCATCCTCTCGCCCGCACCATTTTCAGGCCTTCTCGCTTGCGGATGATCCCGAAGGTCTATGGGTTGCCGATGTCGACGGAGACATTGTCGGCTTCGCGTGGAGTTGGGTGTGTGGCGAGCTTTGGTTCTTGGCGCAGTTGTTCGTGGCGCCTGATCGCCAGAGCGACGGCATTGGCAATCAATTGCTCGGGAAGTCATTCGCTCACGCGGCAACGGCGGAGCATCCGTCAAGGCGTTGATCACCTTCACCTTCAACAACGTGTCTCAAGGCCTCTACATCCGTCACGGATTATTCCCGCGCTGTCCGATCTACATGGTCAGCGCGCCTCGTGACCGCCTGGCGTCACGGTTGGCTGAGCCGCTGCTCCGTCTTGAACCTCTTGCCGCCGCGACGGCCCGGTTCGAGGACCTGGTGCCCATTGATATCAGCGCTCTCGGCGTTTACAGAGCGAAGCATCACCGATATCTCCTGGGCGACAGCACGACGAACGGGTTCACCATTCACGCCGGCCGCGAGTGCGTCGGGTACGTCTACGTTTCGGATGGACACATTGGTCCGCTCGCGGTCCGCCGGCAGGATCTGGTTGGCCCCGCCCTTGCGGCTGCGCTGTCGCTCGCGGCACGGGGCGGTGTTCCAACCATCTCGGCCTTCGTGCCGGGTACGAGCGAGCCGGCGCTCAAAGTGGCGACCGACCACGGCATGCATCTGACGCTCCCGATGCTGCTGATGTCCAATCGGCAGTTCGGAGATTGGGTTAGTTACCTCCCGCGTAATCCGGGTTTCATGTAGATCTTGCGATCCCGCGTTGGCGGAACGCTGACTAGGCCGCGCGAACGATTCTGGCGTACACGCTGCGTTTGCAAGCCGACCTCGCAGGGGCTATGTCCGGGCCTCCCGGACAAGAGCCCTGACATGACAATCTCCGATGACAAGGACCTGACGCGCCTGAAAGAGATCGGTCGCATCGTCGCCAATACGCTGGAGGCGATGGGCAAGGCGATTGAGCCGGGCATGAGCACCTCCGAGCTCGACCAGATCGGGCGAAAGCTCCTGGAGGCCGCCGGCGCGCGTTCGGCCCCGGAGCTGGCCTATGATTTTCCCGGGGCGACCTGCATCAGCGTGAACGAGGAGATCGCTCACGGCATTCCGGGCGAACGGCGGATCGCGCGCGGCGACCTCGTGAACATCGACGTGTCAGCCGAGAAGAATGGCTTTTTTGCCGATACGGGTGCTTCCTTCGCCGTTCCCCCCGTAAACCGCGCGATCGAACGTCTTTGCCGGGACGGCCGGCGGGCGATGTGGACCGGCCTGCAGCAGGTCGGCGCCGGCAAACCGATTGCCGGGATCGGCCAGGCGATCGGGACCTTTGCGCGGAAGAAAGGCTACAGCCTGGTCAGGAATCTGGCCAGTCACGGCGTCGGCCTGTCGCTCCATGAGGAGCCGACGGAGATTGCAACCTGGCCCGACCGCTCCGAACGCCGCATCATGAACGATGGCCTCGTGTTCACCGTCGAGCCGTTCCTCTCCATGGGTGCCGAATGGGCGGAGAATGGCGACGACCCATGGACGCTTTACAGCAGCCCCGAGGCGCCGACCGTTCAATACGAGCACACCGTGATCGCCACCCGCAACGGACCCTTGATCGTGACGCTGGCGGGTTAAGCTGCCGACGCCGGAGTCGGATCACGTCAGGCGGTCGATGATCTGAAGGAGCCGGTCGCAGGACGCCTCGATCCTTTTGAGTGGAGACGTCGCGACGCCTAGCAACAGTCCCGGGCGCGCCGAAGCCTTCGAGGCATACCAGAGCGAGAGCGGCGTGGGCGCAAGTCCGAACGATGCAGCTTGCCTGGCGATGGCAAGATCAGGCGCTCCGTCCGGCAAGCGCAGGACCGCGGCCAGTCCTGCAATCGCAACGTTCGTGGTGCGCGTTCGAAGCTGCTTCAGCAATGCATCGCCTTGCGCGGTGTAGGCGCGCTTGGTGCGCCGCAGATGCCGCAGATAATGGCCCTCGCGGATGAAGTCTGCCGTGGCGAGCTGCACCGCGGGGCCGGGTGCCGGCGCGAGGCACGCTGCGGTCTCGGCGAATCGCGACGCCAGAGCGGCCGGTGCAACGACAAAGCCGAGCCGTAGGGCAGGGGTTACGGTCTTGCTGAAGGAGCCAATGTGAATGACGCGGCCGGCGCGATCGAGCGAGGCGAGCGCCGGCGTGGCCCGGCCCTTGAGCTGAAGTTCGCTGAGATAGTCATCCTCGATCACCCAGGCGTTGTTTTGGTTCGCCCAGTCGAGCAGGCGCGATCGACGTGCCAGTGACAGCGTGGATCCGAGCGGCGCCTGCTGCCCCGGTGTCACGACAACCAGCGCGGCGTCGGGCGCTTGTTGCAGGCCGTCATCGACATCGATCCCATCTGCGTCAACCGTGATTGGCACGATCGACAGGCCCGCAAGTTCGAGGCCGTGCCGGGTGAAGGGAAAGCCGGGATCCTCCATCCAGACTTTCTTCCTTTGCCCGAGGTCGAGGACACGGAGCGCCAGGCCGAGGCCGCCGCTGAAGCCGCTGGTGATGATGATCTGGGACGGTGCGCATTCGATCCCGCGCGCCAGCGCAAGGTAGGCCGCGATCTCGCGTCGCAAGTCCGGTTCGCCGCGCGGGTCGGGGTAGATCGCAGGTGCGCTCATCTCGACGCGAACCGCCCGTGCGCGCATTCGCGCGAGCAGCGTCGCAGGAAAGGTCTCCTGCGAAGGAACGCCCATCTGGAAGATCGCCGGCCCCGCCGTGAGCTCCTGGTACATCTCCATGAACGAGCCGGGGTCCGGCGCCTTGTCCCGCCGCACGGGAATGGACGGTCGGTCGGCGACATGCGTGCCTGTCGCGCGGGCCGCGATGATCAGTTGGGCCGATGAGAGCTTTTCATAGGCTGAGCGCACGGTGCCGCGCGCGACGCCAAGCTGGGCCGCCAAATCCTGCCATGAGGGCAGGCGCGCGCCCGGGGCGAGCACGCCGCGCTCGATGGCGGCCCTGATCCCTCTGTGGATTTGCTCCGCCAGCGGCGTCTTCGCCGACCGGTCGAGCTTCAGCCGCAGCGATCTGGTCATGATCCTTGGTACACGATTTTCCCGTGTTCTTGGTCCTTTTTTATAGACCACGGCAGGGGCATCTGAGGGAGGAAAGAGGGGCTCCCTCGATCATCAAGGAGAATGCGGATGAGTGAACGTCTCAACTACAACCACATTGCACCGGCAGGCGCGAAGGCACTGGGCGGCGTCTATGGCTACGTCATGCAGAGTGGGCTTCCCGCGACGCTGGTGACCCTCGCTTACCTGCGCGTCTCACAGATCAACAACTGCGCCTACTGCCTCGACATGCACACGCGGGATCTGCTGAAGAGCGGTGTGAAGGTCGAAAAGCTCGCGCTGCTGCAGGCTTGGGCCGAGGCCGGCGATCTCTTCGACGACCGCGAGCGCGCGGCCCTCGCCTGGGCCGAGACTGTCACCCGCGTCGCCGAGACCAACGTGCCCGATGAAGCCTATCAAGCCGCCCGCAAGGTCTTCAGCGAGCGCGAGCTTGTCGATCTCACGATCGCAATCAGCCTGATGAATGCGTACAATCGCATGTCGATCAGCTTCCGAAATACTCCGCAGGCCGCGCTCGAGAAGGCGGCCTGACGGATCGCGCGGCATCAGTCGAAATGCAAAGCAGGAGCTTGAAGATGATGAGCGTGATTTCCAGCGTCAAAATCCCCGACAGCAAGCTGGCGCGCGAGGCGGCTGAACTGGTGCGCAGCTACGAAGACGACATGCTTTTCAACCATTCCGTCCGAGTCTACGTCTTCGGTGCCATGAAGGGGCTGCGTCAGCAGCTGAAATTCGATCCCGAACTTCTTTACGTCGCGGCGTTGTTTCACGATCTCGGCCTCGTCGACCATTACCACACGCAGACAAAGCGATTTGAGGTTGACGGAGCCGACGCTGCGCGTGAGTTCCTGCGGGCGCGCGGCATCGCCGAGCCGCAAGCCGATCTGGTGTGGGAGGCAATCGCGCTGCACACCACGCCCGGCATTCCGCAATTCATGCGGCCGGAAATCGCGCTCACCAACGCGGGTGTCCTGGTGGACGTCGTGGGCATTGGGTATGACGACTACACGCCGGAGCAGCGCGACCAGGTGATCTCGGCGTTTCCGCGCGGTGACTTCAAGAACGAGTTCCTGAAGGTGCAGACCTGCTCGGCGCTGAAGAAGCCGCAGACGACGTTCGGGACGGTCAATTTCGACTACATCGAGGATCACGATCCCAGCTTCCGCAAGCCGAATGCGTGCACGCGCATCCGCAGCACGCCCTGGCAGAGCTGAGCCGATGACGGCATTCGCCGCACGCCTACGCCGCCCTATCTCCGGCGGAAACTGAACGGTTAGGATCCGGGGCGAGGCGGCGCGCCCGAGCGGCGAGGGCGCGTTGGTTTCTTCAGCGGAAAATACGGGTTCACCACGCAACTCGCCGAACGCCCGACGGCGAGATATCGGCACTGCTCCAGCGAGCCGTAGCGGCAGTCGAAATAGCCGACGGGGCCGTAGATCTGCATGCACACGGGATAGCTCGGATCGTAGGTCTGCGCGGGTGCAGATCCGCCCGCGAGAAGCAGGCCGATCACGACCAGTGCGAGGCGAACGCGGCGCATCTCAGCGCAGGAAGTAGCCTGGTGAATAGCCCGGCGTCTGCGCGCGCGGACGATTCTGGTAGGCGTAGGGGTCGTCGCTCTGCCCGACGAAATACGGATTGGCGATGCAGGTCAGCGCGCGTCCCGATGCGCTTGCCTGACACTGCGCGTAGGTGTCGAACCTGCAATTGCTCAGGCCCGGCCATTCATCGCCGGTGAGGCAGAATGGATGATGCGTTCCGAACGCGCGTGCGGGTGTTGATGTGCTCGACACGAGTGCAAATGTGGCGGTAGCGAGCGAAAGTGTGGCGACAATGGGGAGGACAATTCGTCTGCGCATCTTCAATTCTCCATCACGCGAATGTGCGCGCGACGTTGTTACGCGCGCATGCAATTTATCTCGTGTCGCCGACAATGGAACTACAGAAAACACTTATTTCAAAGGGTTTCCAGAACGCGCTGATAAATCTTCATTAATGAAGCGCGGGCCTTTGGAGCGAACTGTTGCGTCGAGGTTACAGCAATTCCGTCGATCACTGTTATGACCACGCTGCGGCCAGGGGGCCTAACGACGAAACTGGAACGGGACTCAAATGAAGAAGAATTTGTTGCTTGCCGCTGTGAGCCTTGTCGCGCTGAGCGCGACTGCGCCGGCGCTGGCTGCCGACCTCGCAGCTCGGCCGTACACCAAGGCGCCGCCGGCGGCGATCGCCGCGGTCTATGACTGGAGCGGCTTCTACATCGGCATCAACGGCGGCGGCGGTTCGTCGCACTCGACCTGGGATCTCGTCGGCGGCGGCCGCGAAGGTTCGCATGATGCGACCGGCGGCACGGTCGGTGGTCAGATCGGCTATCGCTTTCAGTCCGGCCAGTGGGTGTTCGGCGTGGAAGGTCAGGGCAACTGGGCCGACTTCTCGGGCGACAATGTCAGCGCGCTGTTCGCAACTCGCAACCGCTCGAAGATCGACTCGTTCGGTCTGATCACCGGTCAGGTCGGCTACGCCTGGAACAACGTCCTGCTCTACGTCAAGGGCGGTGCGGCTGTGGTCGGCGTCAAGTACGACGTTTCCAGCACGGTCTCGGGCGCGCTGCTGTCCTCGAACGACCAGACCCGGTGGGGTGGTACGGTCGGTGCCGGCCTCGAGTACGGTTTTGCGCCGAACTGGTCGGTTGGCGTCGAGTACAACCACATCTTCCTGTCGGACAAGGACGTCACCTTCGCCGGCCTCGCGGGTACCGACCGCATCAAGCAGGACGTCGACATGGGTCTCGTCCGCCTGAACTACAAGTTCGGCGGCCCGATGATTGGCCGTTACTGAGACTGATCGTTCTTCGTTGAGCGGTCCTCGAAAGCCCCGGCCTTGGCCGGGGCTTTTTTATTGCGTGAATTCAGCGAGTTAACCATTGCTCCTGGAGGTCGTCCGCCATGCTTGACTCTTGAGAACGAAATGAGAACAATGTTCTTCATACGTTCCAACAAGGGAGCAAGCCATGTTCAGGGTTTTCGTGGAAGAGGCCGCCGCACTGGCGTCGATCACGCTGTTCGTCGGGATGATCGCGATCTGGGCGCAGGTCATACCGCAGCTCTAGGGGCAGCGGTTTTGTAAACCGCAGCTCCCCTTTACCGGTGCCCCCTTGGGGAAAAGCAGGACGACGCGGCCAATTGGCCGCTCCGGCGTAGACTCTGAAGCTGCGACACCTCACCATTGCGAGGCGAGTCGGCAAACGAAGGCAAACGGCGAGTGCATGATGCCTTGAGGAGCCGGCGACCGCTCCATTCCATCTGCAAGAGGCCGTCACGCGACCATGCCGAGCGCCGGATTTGTCCACCTTCACGTTCACTCGGCCTATTCGCTGCTCAAGGGCTCGATCAAGATCGCCAAGCTCGCCGAGCTTGCCAAGAAGGACCATCAGCCGGCGCTGGCGCTGACCGACACCGACAATCTGTTCGGTGCGCTGGAGTTTTCCGACAAGATGGCGGGCTCCGGCATCCAGCCGATCGTCGGCTGCGAGCTGGCGATCGATTTCGGCGACCAGGATCCGAATGCGCGCAACGCGATGGGGCCGTCGCGCGTGGTGTTGCTGGCCGCGCAGGAGCGCGGCTATCGCAGCCTGATGCGGCTCAACTCGCGCGCCTTCCTCGAATCGCCGGATAGCCATGCTCCGTTCGTCAAATTCGACTGGTTCGAGGGCGAGACCGAGGGGCTGATCGCGCTGACGGGCGGACCTGACGGGCCGATCTCGCTGGCGCTGGCCGGCGGTCATGCCGAGCTCGCCGCCTTGCGCTGCGAGCGTCTGGCCGGCCTGTTCGGCGACCGCCTCTACATCGAATTGCAGCGCCACAACACCGAGAAGGAGCGGCGCGTCGAAAGCGGCCTGATCGACCTCGCCTACGCCAAGGGACTGCCGCTGGTTGCGACCAACGAGCCGTATTTCGCCGCGACCGACGATTACGAAGCGCATGACGCGCTGCTGTGCATCGCCGGCGGGCGGCTGATCGCCGAGACCGAGCGCGAGCAGCTCACGCCGGATCATCGCTTCAAGACGCGCGCCGAGATGGCGGTGCTGTTCGCCGACATTCCGGAGGCGCTGGCCTCGACGGTGGAGATCGCCGAGCGCTGCTCGTTCCGCCCGATGACGCGCAAGCCGATCCTGCCGTTCTTCACCGTCGGTGCCGCGCAGAGCTCGGACGCCGCCGCGGTCGAGGCGGCGGAACTGAAGCGCCAGGCGGAGGAGGGGCTCGTCAATCGCCTTCGGGTCCACGGCCTGTCGCAGGGCATGACGGACGAGGATTACAGCAAGCGCCTGGCGTTCGAGCTCGACGTCATCATGCGCATGAAATACGCGGGCTACTTCCTGATCGTGTCCGACTTCATCAAATGGGCGAAGGGCCAGGGCATTCCGGTCGGACCGGGCCGCGGCTCCGGCGCAGGCTCGCTGGTGGCGTGGGCGCTCACCATCACCGATCTCGATCCGATCAAGTTCGGCCTGCTGTTCGAGCGCTTCCTCAATCCCGAACGCGTCTCGATGCCGGACTTCGACATCGACTTCTGCCAGGACCGCCGCGGCGAGGTGATCAGTTACGTGCAGCAGCGCTACGGCCGCGATCAGGTGGCGCAGATCATCACCTTCGGAACGCTGCAGGCGCGCGGCGTGCTGCGCGACGTCGGCCGCGTGCTGCAGATGCCCTATGGCCAGGTCGACAAGCTGACCAAGCTGGTGCCGCAGAATCCCGCCGCGCCCGTCACGCTCGCGGCCGCGATCGAGAGCGAGCCGAAGCTCCAGGCGTTCCGTGATGAAGATCCGGTGGTGGCACGCGCCTTCGACATCGCCCAGCGCCTGGAAGGCCTGACCCGCCACGCCTCGACCCACGCCGCCGGCATCGTGATCGGTGATCGCCCCCTGAGCGAGCTCGTGCCGCTCTACCGCGATCCCAAATCCGACATGCCGGTGACCCAGTTCAACATGAAATGGGTCGAGCCCGCGGGCCTCGTCAAGTTCGACTTCCTCGGCCTGAAGACGCTGACCGTGCTTGATGTCGCCTGCAAGCTGCTCAAGCCGCGCGACATCCACGTCGATCTCGCCACGCTGCCGATCGACGATGCCGAGAGCTACCAGATGCTGGCGCGCGGCGAGGTGGTCGGCGTGTTCCAGGTTGAAAGCCAGGGCATGCGGCGCGCGCTGGTCGACATGCGCCCCGACCGTTTCGAGGACATCATCGCGCTGGTGGCGCTGTATCGCCCGGGTCCGATGGCGAACATCCCGACCTATTGCGCGCGCAAGCACGGCGACGAGGAGCCGGAATATCTGCATCCCGTGCTGGAGCCGATCCTGAAAGAGACGTTCGGCGTCATCATCTACCAGGAACAGGTGATGCAGATCGCGCAGGTGATGTCGGGCTATTCGCTCGGCGACGCCGACCTCTTGCGCCGCGCCATGGGCAAGAAGATCCGCGCCGAGATGGACAAGCAGCGCGACATCTTCGTCGCCGGCGCGGTGAAGAACGGCGTGCCGAAGGCGCAGGCCGAGACCATCTTCGAGCTGCTGGCCAAGTTCGCCGACTACGGCTTCAACAAGAGCCACGCGGCGGCCTATGCGCTGGTGTCCTATCACACCGCCTACATGAAGGCGCATTATCCGGTGGAGTTCATCGCGGCGTCGATGACGCTCGATCTGAACAACACCGACAAGCTCTCCGAATTCCGCGCCGAGGCGCAGCGCCTCGGTATCAAGGTCGAGCCGCCGAACATCAACCGTTCCGGCGCGACCTTTGAGGTCGGCGACAAGGTCATCTACTACGCGCTCGCAGCGTTGAAGGGCGTCGGCATCCAGGCGATCGAGCAGATCATCGAGGAACGGGCCAAGCGCGGACTGTTCACCTCGCTCGCCGACTTCGCCGCGCGGGTCAATCCGCGCGCGATCAACAAGCGTATCATCGAAAGTCTTGCCGCCGCCGGGGCCTTCGACACGCTGGAGCCGAACCGCGCCCGCGTCTTCGCCGGCGCGGACTCGATCCTCGCCGCCTGCCAGCGCGCGCATCAGGCCGAGACCATCGGTCAGAACGACATGTTCGGCATGTCGGCGGATGCGCCGACCATCATGCTGCCGCAGATCGAGCCGTGGCTGCCGGCCGAAAAGCTCCGCCGCGAATACGACGCCGTCGGCTTCTTCCTGTCGGGCCATCCGCTCGACGATTACGCCACCGTGCTGAAGCGGCTGCGGGTGCAGTCTTGGGCCGAGTTTTCGCGCGCGGTGAAGACCGGTGCCACCGCCGGCAAGGTCGCAGCCACCGTGGTCTCGCGCATGGAGCGGCGCACCAAGACCGGCAACAAGATGGGCATCATGGGGCTCTCCGATCCCACGGGCCACTTCGAGGCGGTGCTGTTCTCCGAAGGCCTCGCGCAATATCGCGACGTGCTGGAGCCGGGCGCTGCCGTGCTGCTGCAACTCGGCGCCGAGCTTCAGGGCGAGGACGTCCGCGCCCGCGTGCTGCATGCCGAGCCGCTGGATGATGCCGCCGCCAAGACGCAGAAGGGCCTGCGCATCTTCCTGCGCGATACCAAGCCGCTGGAATCGATCGCCAAGCGTTTGGCCGGGCCCGACATGGCCGCCTCGAACGGCGCCGCGCCGAAAGTCGGCAGTCCGGGCATCGCACCGCGCTCGAATGGCGACGGTGAGGTCTCGCTGGTAATGATGCTCGACCTCGAGACCGAGGTGGAGATGAAGCTGCCCGGCCGCTTCAAGGTCTCGCCGCAGATCGCCGGCGCGATCAAGGCGGTCGCGGGCGTGGTAGACGTGCAACAGCTCTGACATTGCGGGCCCCGCCGCAAACCAAAGCTTAACTATTTGGCCCGCGCCCGGTTTCGAAGTCGCTCGCGCGCAGCTATCAGTTGTTGTCACGAGAATCGCGTTGGGCGGGAAGCCAGGAAGAACAACAACCATGTGCGACAAATGCTCTGAAAATCTGCTTCAATCGACCGCTCCTTCGCGGCGCTCCATGATGCTCTTTGCCGCTTCGGCGCTCGGAGTGGCAGCGTTTGGCGGGACCGCGTCGGCCAAGGAGGCGAAGGCGCCGCCCAAACCTCAGAACGTGCTGTCGCCCGATGCGGCGCTCAAGAAGCTGATGGAGGGCAATGCGCGCTACGTGTCGGGTGTGTCGCGCCGCCACGACTTCACGCATGAGCGCGAAGCGCTGGTCGGCGGTCAGAATCCCTACGCGGCCGTTTTGAGCTGCGCCGATTCGCGCATCGCGCCCGAATATGCCTTCGACAGCGGACGCGGCGATCTGTTCGTGTGCCGTGTCGCCGGAAACTTTGCCGGCGACGAGACCGTCGCGAGCATGGAATATACCGTCGCCGTGCTGGGCACGCCCCTCATCCTGGTGCTCGGCCATGACAATTGCGGCGCGGTCGATGCGACCATCAAGTCGCTGAAGGACGACAAGCCGCTGCCGGGACACATCCCCACGCTGGTCTCCGCGATCGCACCTTCGGTGAAGACGGCGGCCGGGCAGAGCGGTAACGCGCTCGACAACGCCATTCGCCAGAACGTCATCGACAATGTTGCCAAGCTGAAATCCGCCGCCCCGCTTCTCAACGCAGCGGTCGAACAGGGCAAGCTCAAGGTGGTCGGCGGTATCTATCGGTTGCGCACAGGGGCCGTCGAGTTGATCGCGCAGGGCTAAAGCCCAGCTTCGGGAACACCGGAGCCAGGCGGTCGGCCTCCGTCGGGCAAGAGGCCGGCCGCCATACAGCCGTCTGTGGGATCCGCGCAAGGGTCGATCTGATCGCGCAGGGCAGGGACTTGAAGGAGCCTTGCGAAGTTTCTAGGCTCGCGGCCTTGAGGCTGGCGTGAGCTGATTTGCAGCTGACCTGAAGCTGACGCCAGCAGCCGCGTGGCCACGCCACTGCCTCAATCCGAGCTTTTCGTTCAACCGCCGTTCAGCCGGCTGCGCGCCTCATGCGTGGTGGCACCTCAACTACAGTAGCGGGCAAGCAAGCCATGCGTGGGACGTTTCGAGTCGTCATTTGCCTTCTCCTGCCGATCGTGGCCCTTGCCGCCGGCGCGCCGGGAGCAGCAAACGCACAGCAGCAGGAGAAGCGCATCGCACTCGTGGTCGGCAACGGCGCCTATGCCAAGTCGCCGCTGGCAACGACCGCGAACGACGCCGGCCTGATCGCGCAGACGCTGCAGGCAGCCGGCTTCGACGTCGTCGGTGCGCGCGATCTCGACGGCGATACGCTGCGCAAGAGCTTTCGCGACTTCATCCAGAAGGCCCAGGCCTCGGGGCCGGGCACCGTCGCGATGATCTATCTTTCCGGCTACGGCGTGCAGCTGGCCGGCGAGAACTATTTCATCCCGGTCGATTCCAACATCACCCGCGACACCGACGTTCCGACCGAGGCGTTGCGGATCAGTGATTATGTGCGCCAGCTCGCCTCGATCCCGCTCAAGGCCAACATCGTCGTGCTCGACGCGGCCCGCGCGCAGCCCTTCATCGAGGGCGGCCAGCCGATCGCGAGCGGTCTGGCGCTGGTCGAGCCCGAGCCGAACATGCTGATCGCGTTCAACGCCGCGCCCGGCACGGTCGCGCCGGAGGAGGCGGGGCCTTACGGCATCTACGCTCAGTCGCTGGCCGAGATGATCCGGACCGGCGGCCTGCCGCTGCCTGAGGTGTTCGACCGCGTTCGCCTGCGCGTCAATGAGGCCTCCAAGGGCGCGCAGGTGCCCTGGAACGAGCAGAAGATCTCGGCGCCATTCTCGTTCTTCGAGCGCGGGCCCGACGCGCCGCCCCCGGAGGCCGCGCCCGACCAGGTCGCCGCGATCCGGAGCAAGCCGATCCGCGACCTCGGCGTGCGGGATGCCTATGCCGCCGCGCTCGAGCGCGACACGCTGCCGGCCTATGAGGAGTTTCTCGCCGCCTATCCCGGCGATCCCCTGGCGAAGCGCGTGATGGCGATCGTCGCGGCGCGCCGCGAAGCGATCACCTGGCGGCGCACCTACCGGAACGATACCCCGGAAGCCTATTGGTCGTATCTGCGCCGCTATCCGCGCGGGCCGCATGCGGCGGACGCGCGCCGGCGCCTCGCGATCCTCACCGCGCCGGCCGAGCCGCCGCCGAGCTTTGCGATGATCGACTACGACGTGCCGCCCCCGCCGCCGGAGGAGGTGGTCTATGTCGACCGTCCCGTGCTGTATTTCAGCGATCCCGATTTCGGCTTCGCGCCGCCACCGCCACCGCCGGTCTACTATCTGCCGCCGCCGCCGCCGGATTTCGTCGTGCTGCCGCCGCCGCTGCCCGTGGTCGGCCTGTTCGTGCTGCCGCAGCCGGTGTTCGTGCCGATCCCGGTGTTCGTC